>NZ_JCBANU010000010.1:0-138977 GCF_059816145.1 Methylobacterium sp. 001424705
CCGCCAATCGTCAGGAGATGCAAAAGCAAGCCGCCAACCCCGTTGGCCGCCCGCCGATGAACCGGGGTATACGGATCACTCCCAGACCCGTCAACTGCCGGAAACGAAAAAACTTCCCCGTGGGTGTCACGGCGCCCCTCCCCTCCTCCGGTGACGGGCGCGCCGAAACGTGCCTCAATCTCGACATGCTGGGCCACGACATCCGTCGCCGGTCGCTTCGCAGCGCCCTGCGCGGGGACTCCGCGTCGCCGATACACAAATCAGGAATGTCAGAGTGAAGCGCGGCCGTCTGAAGATCGGGGAGCGGGACGGCCCAACGGAGGCGCGCGCGCCGGGACGGTCGCCGAACGGCAGCCTTCCGGCCCTCGATCTCCTCGGTCCCGACGCCGCGCGGATCGACCGGCGCGACGTCAATCTGCGCTGGCTCTGCGCCAGCGCTCTCACCGGCCTGACGGGCGCGGCGCTGATCGGCGCGGCGATCCACGTCTCCCTGCAGAGCGAGGTCTCCTTCGCGGCGATCCCCGAGCGAGCCTCGAACGCCGTTCGGCCCGCCCTCAGCGACGGCACCGCCAACGTGGCCCGCAAGAGCGACCGGCTGGTGCGGAACCTGATGATCGCCTCGGCCAAGCAGAGCTTCCGCTCGCCCGTGACGGTACGGCTCGGCGACCGCGAGATCATCAAGGTGCGGCCCTTCATGCGCGTCTCGACCGCGCTCTCGATGACGACGGGCGTCTTCGCGACCGAGATGCCGCGCTTCGATCCGATGAAGCTCAGCACGGACGAGCCCCTGGAACGCGCGCCCGAGTCGGGCCTGGCGGATGCGCCGGGCGCCGAGGTCTCCGTGATCAAGCGCGATCTCGCCGGGATCGACGTCGAGGCCGGCGCCCCGGCCCTCTCCGACGACGACGTGGCGGCGCAGATCGAGGAGGAGCGGCGCCTCTCGGCCGAGGCGGGCCGCCGGGCCGCGATCCCGATCGCGCCCCAGATCATGCTGTCGCGGACCCTGCAGCAGGGTATGGCGGCGTCACGCTTCGATCCGGCCGCACGCCTCGGCGACGAGGGCTCGCCCTTCAAGTCCATCGACGTCCTGGTGGTGCCGGAGAACGTCACCAGCCTAGCCAAGAGCGGCGCCGGCTCCGAGCCGCCCCTCGTCGAGGAGCGCGACCTCGCCCTCAAGCGCGGCGAGACGCTGGAGGCCGCCCTCAAGAACACGGCGCGGGCCGGCGACGACCAGATTCGCGGCATCGTGGCCGCCCTCGGCGGGCGCACGCGCACGGCCGACCTTTCCGAGGGCCAGCAGTTCCGGGTCCAGGTCGCACCCGGGCCACGGCCCGGCGATCCGCGTCAGGTGACCCGCGTGGTGCTCTACGGCGAGAGCGGCATCGAGGGGATCGCGGCGATCAATGATCGCGGCACCTTCGTTTCCGTCGCGCCGCCGACCGAGGACGCCCCCTCGCGGGCGGCGCCGGCGGTGGCGGACGCTTCCGAGGACGGCGAGGAGGACGGCGGCACGGGTCCGCGCCTGTATCAGAGCCTCTACGAGACGGCAGCCCGGCACGACCTGCCCCGCGGTGCCGTGGACGACCTGGTCAAGATCTTCGGCTACGACGTCGATTTCCAGCGCCGGATCTCGCAGGGCGACAGCCTCGACGTCTTCTATACCTTCGATGACGAGGTGGCGCAGGGCTCCACCGAACGGCCGGAACTGCTCTACGCCTCGCTCAATCTGGGCGGCGAGGTGCGAAAGGTCTTCCGCTTCCAGTCCCCCGACGACGGGACGATCGACTACCTCGACGAGCAGGGTCGGTCGCTCAAGAAGTTCCTCATCCGCAAGCCGATTGCCGACGGCATCATGCGCTCGGGCTTCGGCTATCGGCGCCACCCCGTGCTCGGCTACGCGAAGCTGCATACCGGCGTCGACTGGGCGAACCCGATCGGCACGCCCATCGTGGCCGCCGGCAATGCGACGGTGCTTAAGGCGGATTGGGATTCGGGCTATGGCCGCCGAGTGGAATTGCAGCACATCAACGGCTACGTCACGACCTACAATCACATGTCCCGCTTTGCCCGCGGCATCACCGCCGGCGCCAAGGTGCGCCAGGGCCAGGTGATCGGCTATGTCGGTTCGACCGGCCTCTCCACGGGTGCCCACCTCCACTACGAGGTCATCATCAACGGGCACTTCGTCGACCCGATGAAGATCCGCGTCCCCCGCGGGCGCGAACTCGACGGGCGAATGCTCGCGGAGTTCACCCGCCAGCGCGAGCAGATCGAGGGCACGATGCAGAAGTCGCGCACGGCCTCCGCCATGGCCCAGCGCGACGCGATGCGCTGATCCCGGCCCCGACGGTCCCGTCCCTCATATCTGCATTCTCGGGCTGATCGCCGCCGCTCAGGCGAAACCGAGGCGGGCCCGTATGCCCGCCGGGCTCTCGCCGGACGCGCGCAGGTCGGCGAGGGAACGCGAGCCGCGGGATTTCGCGAGCTTCTCGCCCGAGGCGTCCCGCAGCAGGGCGTGGTGATGGTAGCGGGGTGACGGCGCCCCGATCAGGGCCTGCAGCAGGACGTGCAGGTCGGTGCTGGCGCGCAGGTCTTCGCCTCGGACCACGTGGGTGATGCCCTGCACGGCATCGTCCATCACGACGGCGAGGTGATAGCTCGTCGGCACGTCCCGGCGGGCGATGACGGGGTCCCCCCACCGTGCCGGATCGGCGGCCTCGTCCCGCTCGATGCCGATTTGGCGGACAGCCCCCCTCCCCTCCCCCGCCGCGACGGCGAAGGTCCGCACCACGTGCGGGCCGGGTGACGCGGCCAGGGCCCGGGCCGTGTCGAGCCGCCAGGTATGCGGCTCGCCAGCGGCGCGTCGCCGATCGGCGACCCTCTCGGGCAGGGCCCGGCAGGTGCCCGGATAGAGCGGCGCTCCGTCGGGGTCGCGGGGCACCGGCGCGCCGCGGCCGGCGTCGGCCTCCACCACCGCGGCGATCGCGCCGCGGGAGCAGAAGCACGGATAGGCCAGACCGCGCTCGGCCAGCGCGGAGACCTGGTACCGGTACGCGTCGAGATGTTCCGACTGTCGGCGCTCGGGGAGCGCGAACCGCAGGCCGAGCCAGGCGAGGTCCTCACGGAGGCCCTGGATCAGCTCCGGGCGCGACCGGACCGGATCGATGTCCTCGATCCGCAGCAGCAGGCGGCCGCCGATGCCCCGCGCGAGGGCGTCGTTCAGGAGGGCGGAGGCGGCGTGTCCGAGATGCAGGCGGCCGTTCGGGCTGGGGGCGAAGCGGAAGACCGGGGCGTTCACGGACGGATCCCTCCCGGCCGCCGGTCGATCAGCCGCCGACGCGGCGCAGGCAGCTCTGTTCCTTCGCCACGCAGGCGATCCCCGGCAGGGAGCAATGGATGCCCCCCTCGCCGCGCTGGCAGACGCGGCAGCCGTCGCCCCACTCGGCACAGGCCGTGTCCTCGCTCGGCGCCACGCTCGCCCTGGGGTGCGACGGCGCCGGTACGGCGGCCCCGATCAGCACCGTCGCGGCGGTGAGGGCGACCACGCCCCAGGCGACGCGGCGGTCGTGGGTGCGCGTCGGCGCGTCGGATATGCGGTCATCGGCCATGGCGCGGTGTTCGCGCGGGCGGACCGGCGTGTCAACGTTCACGCGGCTGCCGCACGACCAGCCAGCAAGTCCGGCAGGGCCCGGAGATCCAGGGGCTTGGCGAGAAAATGATCGAAGCCGGCCGCTCGGGCCTCCCGCTCGTCGTCGCGGCCCGCATTGGCGGTGAGTGCGATGAGCCGGAGTGCGGAAGCGCGAGGCCCGCTCTCGCCGGCGCGAATCCGTCGGGCGGTCTCGAGCCCGTCGAGCCCGGGCATGCGGATGTCCAGGAGGGCGAGATCGAAAGGCGCCGCGTCGGAGGCTTCGCGGATGCGAGCGAGCGCCTCCTCCCCGTCCCGCGCGAGGACGACGATCGCCCCGAGGCGTTGCAGGGCCTTGGTGGCCAGGAGGGCGTTGATCGGGTTGTCCTCGGCCAGGAGCACGCGCGGTCCGCCGGAGATCGGGGCAAGCAGAACCTCCGATCCTGGCTGAAGGGCGGCCCCGTGCGCGGCCTCGTTCGGCGTCGCCGGCCGCTCGCCCCGCGGGGGGGCCGGCGCGAGCAGGCGATCGAACAGCGAGCGGGCGCGCACGGGCTTCACGAGGTAACTGTCAAAACCGGACGCGGCCGGCGCACCGAAGTCGCGTCGATCGAAGGGGGAGAGCAGCACCAGGCAGCAGCGCACGCCGTGCCGCCGCGCCTCCCCGGCGAGGGCTCGAACGGCGGCGTCCCCGAGGGTCCGATCCGCCAGGAGGGCGTCGAAGGCGGCCCCCGGCAGCGCGGCGAGTCCCGCCTCGAGGTCCGGCACCACCCGGGCTGAGGCCCCGGACCGCGTCAGCCGGCGCGCGAGGTAGGGCGCCTGGAACGGCGAGCTCGCCACGATGAGGACCCGGCGTCCCGCGAAACCGGGCGGGCGCTCCCGTTCCGCCTCGGCGACATCGAGCGGAAGGGCGACGGTGAAGGTGCTGCCCGTGCCGAGGCGCGACGTCGCCTCGACATGGCCACCCATCCGGGTGACAAGGCGACGCGTGATCGCGAGGCCGAGCCCGGTTCCCTCGTGCCGTCGGCTCGCACTGTCGTCGCCCTGCTCGAACTCCTCGAACAGGCGCGGGATGCGGTCCTGCGGGATGCCCGGACCCGTGTCCGAAATGGCGATGCGCAGATGGCCGTCCCCGTGGGTCAGTTCCACCCCGACGCCACCGGTCCCCGTGAACTTGATGGCGTTGCCGGCGAGGTTCACGAGGATCTGCCGGACCCGGTCCGCGTCGCCGATCACGAGGCGCGGGACGTCGTCGGCGACGTCCACGGCGATCTCGATGCCCTTGTCCTGGGCGCGGGGCGCGAGCAGCTCCACAACGCCCTCGGCGATCTCGGCCGGATCGAAGGGCTCGGCGGCGAGGTCGAGGCGTCCCGCCTCGATCCGTGAGAAATCGAGGATGCCGTCGATTAGGGTCAGCAACGCCTTGCCCGAGGTGCCGATGGCCTCGACGTAGGTGCGCTGCTCCGGATCGAGCCCGGTCTCGAGGACGAGGTCGGCCATGCCGAGAATCCCGTTCAGCGGCGTGCGGAACTCGTGGCTCACGGTGGCGAGGAAGCGCGACTTCGCCACGTTGGCGGCTTCGGCCCGGGTCAGGGCCTCGTCCAGGGAGCGGGCGGATTCGACCCGCTCGGTGATGTCGGCACCGGCACGCAGCCATTGGGTCTCGCCATTGCTGCCCGGCACCGCCATCTCGATGAACGTGTACCAGCGCGGCGTCCCCGTGGCCGGGGCGAGCCGCATCTCGATCCGGCGGACGCCGTCCGCCTGCCGCACGTTCTCGCAGGTCTCCAGCACCTCCGGCTGGCGGGTCGTGCCGAGGAGCGACAGGGGCTCGGCCCCGACGAGACGGCCGAAGCCCGCGTTGGCGAAGGTGATCCGGCCCTGGGAATCCCGTTGGACGATGATCTCCGTCGTGGCCTGCACCAGGGCGCGGTAGCGCTCCTCGTTCTCGGAGAGGCGCCAGATCCGGTCCTCGAGATGCTCGGTGCGTCCTTCCTCTTGCGCGACCGGCCGGGGGCCAACTCTAGCCCGATGGCTGCGCGCGCGCAGAAGCCATCCCGCCAGGAACGCCAGGCCGGACGGGAGAAGGACAAGGACGATGTCCGGCAGAGTCATGCAGCCAGCCCCTGGCGGGTTGGGACCCCACCGGGGGCCGACCATGCCGCCCGAGGTTGAAGGCCGGCTTTCGAAAGGCTGTTAAAGGTTCGTTGCCGGCCCCCTTCGGGATTGACGCGGCGCGCCGTACGCTTCACGGGCCGGTCGCGATGGTGTAGGCGCGGCGGCTTGATCCCGGGCCGCGCTCCCGGCGGCTCCGAGGAACGCGAGACGTGAGTGTCATGACGGCTACGAGTTCGGCAAATCCCGGTCAGGCGCGGATCGCCGCCGCCTTCGCGCGCTGCCGCGCCGAGAAGCGGGCGGCCCTGGTGACCTACGTCATGGCCGGCGACCCGGATGCCGAGACCTCCCTGAAGGTCCTGCAGGCCCTCCCGGCCGCGGGGGCCGACATCGTCGAGTTCGGCCTGCCCTTCACCGATCCAATGGCCGACGGCCCGGCGATCCAGGCGGCCGGCCTGCGCGCGCTCAAGCACGGGCAGGGTGTGGTGCGGACCCTCGACCTCGTCCGGCGCTTCCGCGCGGGAAATACCGAGACGCCGGTGATCCTGATGGGATACTACAACCCCATCCATGCTTACGGCGTCGCGCGTTTCCTCGACGATGCCCTGGCGGCCGGCATCGACGGCCTAATCATCGTCGACCTTCCGCCGGAGGAAGACGACGAGCTCTGCCTTCCGACGCTGGAGAAGGGCCTCGCCTTCATCCGGCTCGCCACGCCGACCACCGACGAGAAGCGCCTCCCGGCCGTCCTCGCGAACACGGCGGGCTTCGTCTACTACGTCTCGATCACCGGCATCACCGGTACGGCGAAGCCGAACTTCGACCGGGTCGCGGAAGCCGTGGGCCGGATCCGGCGCCACACCGACCTGCCCATCGTCGTGGGCTTCGGCGTGCGCACCGGCGCGGATGCCGCCGCGATCGCCCGCGGCGCCGACGGGGTGGTGGTCGGCTCGGCCCTGGTCGATGCCATGCGGGCGACTCTCGACGAAGAGGGCGCGTCGAAGGGCGGGACGGTCGAGGCCGTCAGCGCCCTGGTCCGCGAGCTGGCCGAGGGCGTTCGCTCCTCGCCCCGCGCCTGACGCAATTTACAGAGACCTTTCGGCTCGCTCGCTTCGAGCCCGCACAAGGACGCCGTCGCATGATGGTTGAACCGATGAACTGGATCTCGGAGGTCGTTCGCCCCAAGATCAAGACGTTGTTCAAGCGCGAGACCCCGGAGAACCTCTGGGTCAAATGTCCCGACACGGGCCAGATGGTCTTCCACAAGGAGGTGGAGAGCAACCATTGGGTCATCCCGGGCTCCGAGCACCACCTCAAGATGAGCGCCCAGGCGCGCCTCAAGATGATGTTCGACGAGGGCACCTGGATCGACGTGCCCCTGCCGGAGGTCGCCGCGGACCCGCTCAAGTTCCGCGACGAGAAACGCTACGTCGACCGCCTGAAGGACGCTCGGGCCAAGACCGGGATGACCGACGCCTTCAAGGTCGGCTTCGGCCGGGTCTCCGGCCTGCCGATGACGCTGGCGGTGCAGGACTTCGCCTTCATGGCCGGGTCGCTCGGCATGGCGGCAGGCGAGGCCTTCGTGCGCGGCGCCGAGACCGCCCTCGACAAGCACACCCCCTACGTCCTGTTCTCCGCCTCGGGCGGCGCGCGCATGCAGGAGGGCATCCTGTCGCTGATGCAGATGCCCCGCACCACCGTGGCGGTGCGCCGGCTCAATGCCGCCAAGCTGCCCTACATCGTGGTGCTCACCAATCCGACCACCGGCGGCGTCACCGCGTCCTACGCGATGCTGGGCGACGTCCATCTGGCGGAGCCCGGTGCGCTGATCTGCTTTGCCGGCCCCCGCGTCATCGAGCAGACGATCCGTGAGAAGCTGCCCGACGGGTTCCAGCGCGCGGAATACCTGCGCGACCACGGCATGGTCGATCAGGTCGTGCACCGGCACGCCCTGAAGGACACGATCGCCAACCTGTGCGGTCTCCTCATGAACCAGGAGCCCGGAGCGCAGCCGGCCCGGACGGCCACGCCGGTCCCTGAGCCCGTCTGAGGCGCCACACCCCGCTCCCTTCCCTTCGCGACACGACGTTCGATCATGGATTCCTCCGACGCGCTGATGGCGCGCTTCCTCGCCCTCCACCCGCGCACGATCGACCTGTCGCTCGGGCGGATCGAGCGCCTGCTTGCCCGGCTCGGACATCCCGAGCGCAAGCTTCCGCCGGTGATTCACGTCGCCGGCACCAACGGGAAGGGCTCGACCATCGCCTTCATGCGGGCGATTCTCGAGGCGGCGGGGCTGGCGGCCCACGTCTACACCTCGCCCCACCTCGTGCGCTTTCACGAGCGCATCCGCATCGGCGCGATCGGCGGCGGCCACTTCGTGCCCGAGGACCAGCTCGCCGATGCCTTCGCGCGCTGCGAGGCCGCCAACGAGGGCGAGCCGATCACGGTGTTCGAGATCACCACAGCGGCCGCCCTGCTGCTGTTCTCCGAGCAGCCCGCGGACGTGCTCCTCCTGGAGGTCGGCCTCGGCGGCCGGGTGGACGCGACGAACGTGATCGACAGTCCCGCGGCCGCGGTGGTCACGCCGATCGGGCGCGACCATGCGGAGTACCTCGGCGACACCGTCGAGGCCGTGGCCACGGAGAAGGCCGGAATCTTCAAGAAGGGCTGCCCGGCGATCATCGCCGCGCAGGACTACGCCGAGGCCGATTCCGTGCTCTGCCGCCTCGCCGAGGCCGCCGGGGCCACGCCGATCCGGGTCGGCAACCAGGATTTCTCGGTCCATGCCGAGCGTGGGCGACTCGTCTACCAGGACGATCTCGACCTGTTCGACCTGCCGAAGCCGCGCCTGAACGGCCGGCACCAGTTCACCAATGCGGGCACGGCGATCGCTGCCCTACGCGCGGCCGGCTTCGGCGATATCGGCACCGCCGCCATCGAGGCCGGCCTGAACTCCGTCGAGTGGCCCGGACGCCTGCAGCGGCTGAACCGGGGACGCCTGTCCGAGCTCGTGCCGCCGGGCGCCGAGCTCTGGCTCGACGGCGGCCACAACATCGACGGCGGGCGCATCCTCGCCGCCGCCATGGCGGATCTCGGCGAGCGCTCCGACGTGCCGCTGGTTCTCATCGTCGGGTTGCTGGGTACCAAGGACGCGGAGGGGTTCCTGCGCAATTTCATCGGTTTGGCGCGGGTGCTCGTGGCGGTTCCGATCGCCGGCCAGATGGCGGCCAGACCCGCCGACGAGGTGGCGAGCATCGCGGCGGAGGTCGGCCTGAACGCGCAGTCCGCGCCGAGTGTCGAGGCCGCCCTGGAGAGCCTGGCCGATATCGCGTTCGAGCAGCCGCCACGCATCCTGATCTGCGGTTCGCTCTACTTGGTGGGCGCTGTGCTGACCGCGAACGGGACGCCTCCCACCTGATTTTCCTTAACTTTTCCCGGGGTTCGCTCCCGACCACGTCAGCTCTGCTGTGTGACCCTGGCGCTACATCTTGGCTGTGGAAACTGCAGTAGGTTCTCCCTCGATCGGGCATATCGCTGGGGATCAAATAATGAAAAAGCTTCTTACGTCTTTCGCGGCCTTCACGGCCCTCACCGCGGCCGCTTCGGCCGCTGACCTTCCGCGTCGCGCGGCGCCCCCGGTGTTCGTGCCGGTGCCGGTGTTCACCTGGACCGGCTTCTACGCCGGTTTCAACGCTGGTTACGGCTTCGACGCCTCCAGCAACAACCAGCCGACCGTCATCGGCGTGAACGGCGCCAGCACCCTGGTCCTGCCGGGCACCACCGCTGTCGTCGCCTTCCAGAACGGCCAGAGCAACGACGGCTTCGTCGGCGGCGGCCAGATCGGCTACAACTACCAGTTCACCCCGGGCTCCGGTGTCGTGATCGGTGTCGAGGCCGACGCCCAGTACGTCGACTTCGGTCGTGAGCGGAACCGCTTCTCGGCCACCGGCCCGCTGGCCGCCCAGCAGGTCTTCAACCCGGCCGGCGTCTCGGGCCTCGACTACTTCGGCACCGTCCGCGGTCGCCTCGGCTACGCCTTCGACCGCACCCTCGTGTACGGCACCGGCGGCTTCGCCTACGGTTCGGGCGGCGGTCGCGACTTCGGTCTGACCAACCGCAGCCGTGACGACTTCCAGACCGGCTGGGCTGCCGGCGGCGGTATCGAGTACGCGCTCCCCACCGACTCGTTCCTGAACTTCTTCCGCTCTTCGGCCGTGACGCTGAAGATCGAAGGTCTGTACGTGAACCTCGACCAGGGCAACCGCAACAACGGTGTCTTCGCCGTCAACAACGCCGGCCAGGAAGTCAGCGTCACCAGCCCGGGCGTCGTGCTCGTCAGCAGCGGCCGCCAGGTGCGCGACACCGAGTTCGCCGTCGTCCGCGCCGGCCTGAACTACAAGTTCGGCTCGTACTAAGCCGACACTTCGGGTCTCGAGACGGAGAAGCCCGGCCGAAAGGCCGGGCTTCCTTCGTTTGGGGCTTCACCCTGTTAGGCGCCCGCGCGGATGCGGGACTCCCGCCCGCGAAACGAAAAAGCCCGGCTTCGCGCCGGGCCCTTTGCATTTCAGGACCACGCCGCAGCCGCCGAGTCGGCGACCAGGCGAGCCAAGGGCTCAGGCGCTGGCCTGGATCCAGCGGGACAGATCGCCCTTCGGTGCTGCGCCGACCTTCTGGCTCGCGAGCTGGCCGTCCTTGAAGATCAGCAGTGTCGGGATCGAGCGGATGCCGTACTGGGCGGCGATTCCCGGGTTCTCGTCGACGTTGACCTTCGCGATCTTCACCTTGCCCTGGAGATCCGCCGAGATCTCCTCAAGGGCCGGGCCGATCTGGCGGCAGGGGCCGCACCACTCGGCCCAGAAATCCACTACGACCGGCTCCGCGGACTGGAGAACGTCCTGCTCGAAGCTCGCGTCGGTCACTTTCACCGTCGCCATGGGGAAACTTCCTTTCCGGTTCCGCGCCTGCGGACCCACCTCTTCGCCGTCATCGCGCCGCGAGACTGTGCGCTGTCGACCAGACTTGGCGATGGCGCGGGGAACGGTCAAGGCATCCCGCACGGTAAGCAGGGCTGACCTCCATCCGGAACGGGGATTGTCCACGGCCCCCGCGCCGCCCGCCCAAGCGATCCGCACCGTCCCAACCCTCGTCAAAGCGTGTCCGTCGCCCCATGTCCCTCTCGTCCCTGCCCCGGCGGGCCGATCGGCCGGCCGACGGGGCTCGATCCGAAGCCAGTCCCGGGACCGGCATGGAGGAACATCCGACGTGAAGCGCACCCCGTATCGCCTGCTCGCCACCGCAGCCCTCCTCAGCCTCGGCACAGCTGTCCATGGGCAGGAGCCGGCAGGGACCGAACCCAGGCAGCCCCGGGTGGGCGGCGATGCCTTCGCGGCACCCACCAGCCCGGCGACCGGCAACAGCCCGGCGGAGACGGAAGCACCGAACGCGCCTTACAAACCCCTCCTGCCGAACCAGACCCGGGCCCCGAAGCCCGAGGTCGCTACCAAGGTGAAGACCGAGGTGGTGGCCAAGGGCCTCGACAGCCCCTGGGCGATGGAGTTCCTACCGGACGGCCGGATGCTCGTGACCGAGAAGGCTGGCAAGCTGCGGATCGTCGCCAAGGACGGCACGCCCGGTCCGGCGATTCCGGGGGTGCCGAAGGTCGACGCGCGGGGTCAGGGCGGTCTGTTGGACGTCGCCCTCAGCCCGAGCTTCCCGGCTGACCGGCGGATCTATCTCAGCTATTCGGAGCCGCGCGAGAAGGGCAACGGCACCAGCGTGCTCCGCGCCAAGCTGATCGAGGAGAACGGCGTCGCCCGTCTCGACGAGGTCAAGGTGATCTTCCGGCAGATGCCGACCTATGACGGCGACAAGCATTTCGGCTCGCGCCTCGTGTTCGCGCCCGACGGCAAGCTGTTCGTCACGGTGGGCGAGCGCTCCGACAAGGCCACCCGTGTCCAGGCGCAGGATCTCACCAGCGGGCTCGGCAAGGTGTTCCGCATCGACACCGACGGGAATGCGCCCAAGGACAACCCGTTCTCGGGCGGCGAGAAGGCCAAGCCCGAGATCTGGTCCTACGGACACCGGAACGTCCAGGCGGCCGCCCTCGACCCGCAGGGCCGGCTCTGGACCGCCGAGCATGGCCCGAAGGGCGGCGACGAGCTCAACCGGCCTCGCCCGGGCGTGAATTACGGCTGGCCCGAGGTCACCTACGGCCTGGAATACAGCGGCGAGAAGATCGGCGAGGGCAGGACCCAGGCAGGCGGGACCGCGCAACCGGTCTATTACTGGGATCCGGTGATCGGGCCCTCGGGGATGGCCCTCTATACCGGTGACGCCTTCCCGGACTGGAAGGATGCCTTCCTCATCGGTGGCCTCGTCAGCGAGGGCCTCGTCGTGGTGAAGCTCGACGGCGACAAGGTCGTGACCGAAGAGCGTATTCCCCTGCAGGCCCGCATTCGGGATGTCCGGGTCGGCAGCGAGGGTGCGGTCTACGCCGTCACCGAGGGAGCGGACGGCAAGATCCTGAAGCTGACTCCCGGCAGCTGAGCCCCCCATCTCAGCCCGGCGGCCCGGCGGCATGGCCGCCGGCCTCAAGGTGACGGGATCAGGCGGAACCGCACCCGCTCCAGGGTCCGCCCGAAAGCCGCGGGCTCGTCCAGGGCGCGCGCCAGGACAAGCCCTCCTTGAATCGCCGCGATGGCCTCCTCGGCGAGGTCGGCCGCCGCCTCCGGGCCGTGTCCGCTCCGCCGCAACGCAGCGGCCAGCGCATCACTCCAGGCCGCGAAGTATCCGGCGATGCGCGCGGCGAACCGATCCCGTCCCCCCGTCAGGGCGAAGGCCCCGACGAGGCAGGCCCGGCCGCCGGAGCGAAAATAGGTGTCGGTTTCCGACAGCATCCGGGTGATCGCCGCACGCGGATCGGCCTCTTCGCGCAGCGGCGCGTAGATCCGGGTCTCGAACCATGCCTCGATCGCCGCGAGCACGGCCTCCGCCATCTCCGCCTTCCCCCCCGGGAAGGCGTGATAGAGGCTCCCCTTACCGAGACCGGTGCGTGCCCCGAGAAGCGCAAGGCTGGCGCCCTCGTAGCCGCGCTCCCGGAACACCTCGGCGAGGACCGGGATCGCGGCCGCCCGGGCGCCCTCCCCCTGTCCCATGCCGAGATCCCTAGAGACCAAGCTCTGTCAGGCCCGGGTGATCCTCCGGACGCGGCGCGGAGCGGTCCCACCGGAACTTGCGCTCGGATTCGGGGATGGCGAGATCGTTGATGCTGGCATGACGGTCGCGCATCAGGCCGTTCGCGTCGAAGGCCCAGTTCTCGTTGCCGTAGGCGCGGAACCATTGCCCGGACGCATCGCGGAATTCGTAAGCGAACCGCACCGCGATCCGATCGCCGCCGTGAGCCCAGATTTCCTTGATCAGGCGATAATCCAGTTCGCGTGCCCACTTGCGCTGGAGAAAGGCGACGATGGCGGGGCGACCGGAAAAGAACTCCGCCCGGTTCCGCCAGCGGCTGTCCGGCGTGTAGGCGAGCGCGACCCTCTCGGGGTCGCAGCCGTTCCAGCCGTTCTCGGCGGCACGCACCTTCTGGATTGCGGTTTCCCGGGTGAAGGGCGGCAGCGGCGGACGCGCTTCGGACATGACGGCATCTCCCTCGTCCATGATCGACGCCTCGGCATCTGTACCGATCGGTACAAACGCCTGCACGAATCGTCAAGCGTGTCCGAGGATCGTGAGCCAGACGATGGTCGTGACGATCGCCAGCAGGGTCGAGAGCATCACGGCGGCGGCGACCACGCCGGTCTCGGTCTTATAGCGCGAGGCCAGCAGATAGGCGTTGATCCCCACGGGCATGGCCGCGAACAGGGTCGCCACGCCGGCATAGGCCGGCGGCATGGTGAAGACATGGAAGGCCAGCACCCAGACCGCGAGGGGATGGATTACGAGCTTCAGCCCGGTGATGACCATGGCGCTGGGCAGGTCGTGCAGGACCCGGTAGCGCACGAGCCCGGCTCCGAGGGCGATGAGCGCGCAGGTCGAGGCTGTCCCCGCCAGGGCGTCGACCAGGGACTTGACCATTCCGGTGGGGGCGAGCCCGAGCCCCTTGAGGGCGAGTCCGGCGATGAGCGCCAGGAAGATCGGATTGCGCAGGAGAACCAGGGCGAGACCGCGCAGGCGCCTCAGGATCGAGGCCTGCCCGTCCGCCTCGATCAGGAAGGTCGCGCAGCCCATCATGAGGGGCAGGTGCACTGCCAGCAGCATGAAGAGTGGGAAAGCCCCCTCCTCGCCATAGGCCTGGAGGATCATGGGCACGCCGATGAAGACGGTGTTCGACTGGCTGGAGGCGAAGCCGTGCAGGATCGCGCCGCGCCGCTCCACGCCCTTGCGCCGCAGGCTGAGGAGGGAGCCGACCAACCAGGACAGCCCGGCGCCGCCGAAGTAGCTGACCCAGTAGGACGGCGTGATCTCGCCGGTCAGGCCCGAGCGCGTCAGCGTGGAGAGGATGAGAGCCGGAACGGCGATCGAAAAGACGTATTCCGACAGGCCGTCGCTGACCTTGTCGGACAGGAAGCCGGCCAGGGCCGCGATCCAGCCGATCAGGATCAGCCCGAAGATCGGGGCGACGAGCGACAGGATGGTCATCGAAGGCGAGCCGGTGCTCCAACGCGAACGGTCGCCGTACGCGCTGAGCGTGCGGCGACCGTTCGGGAACCTGGACGGAGGCGTTGTGGGGGACCGCCGGCGGTGCGCGCCGGAGTGATTCGATCCCGCCGAAGCCTCAGGCGGCGGCGGGGGTCTCGACTTCGGCGAGCTTCTTGTGCAGCTCGCGCTTGAGGAGGCGGGCCGTCTGCGACAGCTCGATCTCGCGGGCCTTGATCAGGAAGGCGTCGAGACCGCCACGGTGCTCGACCGAGCGCAGGGCGTGAGCGGTGACGCGCAGGCGCACCCGGCGCTTGAGCGCGTCCGACTGCAGCGTGACCTGGCACAGGTTCGGCAGGAACCGGCACTTGGTCTTGCGGTTCGAGTGGCTCACGAGGTGGCCGGTCTGCACGGCTTTGCCCGTGAGTTCGCAACGGCGCGACATTGTTCTATTTCCCGTCTCGTTCCGCATGTCCGACAGGCTGGCGGGAAACCAGAACCGCGTCGCGGCAAACGGCTTCTCGCACGCCAGGCCCGGTGGAGCGGCGTTCTCGTTGAAGGCGCGAGCCTATAGGGGACTGTGCCCCTCGGCGTCAAGGTCCGAGGCGATCTTTCACGCCGTTTCGCGGACCGGCGGCCCGCGGCGTGCAAGCCTGGCTGTTCCGCGCCCAACGATGTGTTAACCATGAAGACGGACGATGCCGGCGAGATGTCTCCGGTCCGTTCGACCGGAGACCGACAGCCAACCCCGAGTCCCCAGCCATGTGCGGCATACGCAAGCGCCCCGCCCCGCTCTCCCTCCTCGGCGCCAGCCTGCTGACGCTCGCGGCCCTGCTCGCCGCCCCGGCGGCGGAAGCCCGCGCCAAGGCCGGCCGGTCGGCCTCCAAGGCGGCCGCCGCCGTCACCGTGGACTACGACATCGCTTTGGCCGGCCTAACCATCGGGAACGCCCAGGTGGCCGGCGCCTTCGAGGGGTCCGGCTACCGGATGGACGTCTCGGCACGCCTCACGGGCCTCGCCGGCGTGGTTACGGGCGGCATGGGCTCGGCCCGCGCCAGCGGCGCCATCGCGGCGGCGCCGCAGCCCAATACCTTCGCGATCGCCACCAAGACCACGAATTCCGGAATCGCCGTGCGCATGGCGCTCGCCCGCGGCACCGTCACCCAGGCGGAGATCACCCCGCCCCTCATCGACATGGGCGACCGGGTTCCGATCACCCCCGCCAACAAGCGCGGCGTCATCGATCCGGCGAGCGCCCTGATGATGCCCGTGCAGGGGCGCGCCGACCCGATGGACCCGGCCAACTGCAGCCGGACCCTGCCGATCTTCGACGGTGCGACCCGGTTCGACGTCGTGCTGAGCTACGGCGAGACCCGCAGCGTCGCCAAGCCCGGCTACAATGGTCCCGTCCTGGTCTGCAACGCGCGCTACACGCCCATCGCCGGCCACCGTCCGGACCGGCCGGGCGTGAAATTCATGGAGGACAACCGCGAGATGTCGGTCTGGCTCGCGCCGGTCGAGGGCACCCGCGTGCTCCTGCCCGTGCGCATCGCGGTCCGAACCACCGTCGGCACCAACATCATCGAGGCGACGCGCTGGACGCAGACCGGCGGACAGCAGGGCAGCACCACGGCGTCGGCGCCGGGCACTCCCGTCACGCAGGCCAGCCTGGCCCAGTGAGACGGCGCGCCGAATCGCGAATCGACCGGCCCTGCGCGCTGGTCGCGCTGCTTGTCCTGACGGGCGGCGGGGCCTTGGCGCAGGCGAGCCTGTCCACGGGCCCGGATTGCGGCGGCGATGCTTATTCGTCGGCCCAGGTGATCGAGAACCGCCCGCCCCGGCGCGGCCCCCTCACGGCGGTGCCCGACACCCTCTGCGCCGATGTCGCACCGCAGGGGGGCCAGCCCCCCGTCGAGATCGGAGTCTACCCGAGTCTCGGTACACCCGGCATGCCGCCACGGGATGGCAGGCGGGGCGATGGCGACCCATATGAGGCGCTGCCGCCACGGCAGCGCCGACCCTGACGGCGCCGCGGCGGTCTCCCCCGTTCCTGAGCCTGCCGGCCTCGCCGAAGGGACCGCCCCCACCTCATGATCCGCCCCTCCCTCTCCCCGCAGGCCCGCGCACGCGGCGTCACGGCGGTGCTCGGGCCGACCAATACCGGCAAGACTCATCTGGCTATCGAGCGCATGCTCGCCCATCCGACCGGCATGATCGGCCTGCCCCTCAGGCTGCTCGCGCGGGAGGTCTACCTGCGGGTCGTCGCCAAGGTGGGGGTCGACAAGGTCGCCCTCGTCACCGGCGAGGAGAAGATCAAGCCGGACCGACCGCGCTACTGGATCTCCACCATCGAGGCGATGCCGCGCGACCTCGACGTCGCCTTCGTGGCGATCGACGAGATCCAACTCGCCGCCGATATGGACCGGGGCCATGTCTTCACCGACCGCCTGCTGCACCAGCGCGGGCGGGAGGAGACCCTGCTCATCGGATCGTCGACGATGCTGCCGCTGGTGCAGTCGTTGATCCCCGGCGTCCACACGACGACGCGACCGCGCCTGTCGCAGCTCACCTTCGCGGGCGAGAAGAAGCTCGGCCGACTGCCCCGCCGCTCGGCCATCGTCGCCTTCTCGGCCGAGGAGGTCTACGCCATCGCGGAGCTGATCCGGCGCCAGCGCGGCGGCGCGGCGGTGGTGCTCGGCGCGCTCTCGCCGCGGACCCGCAACGCGCAGGTGGAGCTCTATCAGTCCGGCGACGTCGACTACCTCATCGCCACCGACGCGGTCGGCATGGGCCTCAACCTCGACGTGGACCACGTCGCGTTCGCGGCGAACTGGAAATACGACGGCACCCGCTTCCGCAAGCTGACCCCGCCCGAGATGGGACAGATCGCCGGCCGCGCCGGGCGCCACCTCTCGGACGGCACCTTCGGCTCGACCGGACGGTGTGCGCCCTTCGAGCCCGAGATGATCGAGGCGCTGGAGACCCACGACTTCGAGCCCCTGCGCGTCCTGCAATGGCGCAATCCCGACCTCGACTTCTCCTCCCTGAAGGCGCTGCAGGAAAGCCTGGACGAGCACCCGCGCGAGAAAGGCCTCACCCGCGCGCCCATGGGCGAGGACCAGTCGGCCCTCGAGATCCTGATGCGCGAGGACGACATCCGCGACCTCGCCAACAGCCCCGCCAACGTGCGCCGGCTCTGGGACGTCTGCGGCGTCCCGGACTACCGGAAGGTGCATCCGCAGACCCATGCCGACCTCGTCGCCCAGCTGTTCCGCTTCCTCATGCGCGGCATGGCGGGGCGCATCCCCGACGACTGGTTCGCCAAGCACGTCGCCATGATCGACCGCACCGACGGCGACATCGACGCGCTGTCCCAGCGCATCGCGCAGGGGCGGACATGGACCTTCGTGGCGAACCGTCCGGATTGGCTCGTTGATCCAGTGCATTGGCAGGGCGAGACGCGTCGGGTAGAGGACAGGCTGTCTGACGCCCTGCACGAGCGCCTTGCGAGCCGTTTCGTCGATCGGCGCACCAGCGTCCTGATGCGGCGCCTGAGAGAGAATACGATGTTGGAAGCTGAGATCACCGCCGGCGGGGACGTCACCGTCGAGGGCCAGCATGTCGGCCATCTGCATGGCTTCCAGTTCGTTCCGGATCCCGGTGCGGAAGGACATGAGGCCAAGACTCTGCGCAGCGCGGCCGAGAAGGCGCTCAGCGGCGAGATCGAGGCCCGCGCCGAGCGGTTCTCGTCGGCCGCGGACGCCTCCCTCGTGCTGAGCCACGACGGCGTCATTCGCTGGACCGGCGATCCGGTGGCCAAGCTGACGCCGGGCGACAAGCTGTTCGAGCCGCATGTCCGCCTGCTCGCCGACGAGCAGCTGACCGGCCCGGCCCGCGACAAAGTCGAAGCCCGGCTCGTCGCCTGGCTCAAGGCCACCGTGGTGCGCCTCCTCGGCCCGTTGATGGAGATCGAGACCGCAGCGGACCTCACCGGTCTCGCCAAGGGCATCGGCTTCCAGGTGGTGGAGTCCCTGGGCGTGCTGGAGCGTGCCAAGGTGATGCAGGAAATGCGCACCCTCGACCAGGACGGACGCGGAGCCTTGCGCCGCCACGGCGTCCGCTTCGGCGCCTACCACATCTTCCTGCCGGCCCTGCTCAAGCCGGCGCCCCGGACCCTGGCGGCCCAGCTCTGGGCCCTGAAGAACGGCGGCCTCGACCAGCGCGGCCTCGACGAGATCGCCCATCTGGCGAGCTCCGGCCGGACTTCGATCAAGGTCGATCCCGAGATTGCCAAGGGCCTGTACCGCGCGGCCGGCTTCCGGGTCTGCGGCGAGCGCGCCGTGCGCGTGGACATCCTCGAGCGCCTCGCCGACCTGATCCGGCCGGCCATCGCCTACCGCCCCGGCACAACGCCGGGCGACGCCCCGATGGGCGCGGCCGACGGCGACGCCTTCGTGGCGACGGTGGGCATGACCTCCCTGGTCGGCTGCTCCGGCGAGAATTTCGCCTCGATCCTCAAATCCCTCGGCTACGCACCCGAGACCCGTCCAGGCCCGGCGATCACCGTGCCGCTGCTCCCGGCGGCGGCGACCCAGCCCATCGTTCCCGCCGCGACCGCCAGCACCGACCCTATCGGCCCCGAGACGGCAGCCGACGAGAATGCTCCGGCCGAGGCCGCGGGCGAGATGGCGCCCGAGAGTGGGACCGACACGACTCCGGCCGGCGAGAGCGCGGCATCGGCCGAGATTGCCGAGCCCGAGATCGCCCCCGGCTCGACCGAGGATTCCGTTGCCGCCGACGCTCCCGAAGAGGCCGCCGGGGCCAGCCCGACCCAGGAGACCTCGTCTCAGGACAGCCCGCCGCGGGACGATGCGGCCGACGCGGTCGCCGAATCTGCCGAAGACGCTGCGGCACAGCCCGTCGCCGACGCCGCGGCTGTCGCCGAGGCGACGGAACATCCGCCGGAGAACGCCGACTTCGCCCAGCCTGAGGACGCCTCCGCGGAGGCTCAGGCCGAGACGGCTGACGGCGAGATGCCGTCCGACGTTTCCACGGCCGAGATCGCGACCGTCGAAGTCTGGCGGCTTCAGCGTCACCAGCGCCATGCCAACCCGCGTCAGAATCGTCCGCGTGGCCAGAGCCGCGACGGCGGCGCCCCGAACCGCGCCGCGGGCGAAGCGCGCCCCGACCATCGCCGTCCGGGCGGTGGAAGTGGCGAGGGCCGCGACCGTCCGCGCAGTGGCCCGCCTGGGGATCGGCCTGAGGGGGGACGCCGCGGCGGCCCCGGCGAGGGGCGTCCGGATGGGGGGCGGCCGCAGCGCCGCGAGCGCTTCGAGCCGGGCCGCACGCGACCCGAGCGTCGGGACGAACCACGGGCGGCGCCCCGCGACGAGCCGCGTCCGCAGCGGCGCGAGCGGGCTCCGGATCCGGATTCGCCGTTCGCCAAGCTCGCCGCCCTGAAGGCGCAGCTCGAGGCCGGGACCGACCGCAAGCGTTGAGGTGGAATGAAGCCGGGACGTCAGCGGCTCGACAAATGGCTGTGGTTCGCGCGCTTCGCGCGAACCCGATCGCTCGCGGCACGCCTCGTCACCGATGGCTATGTCCGGGTGAATGGAAAGCGGGTCGATGCGTCCGCCACCGCCGTCGCCCTCGGCGATGTGGTGACGGTCGCCGCGGCGCACGCCACGGTGATCGCCCGGATCCTGGATCTCGGCGAGCGGCGCGGCCCGGCGCCGGAGGCCCAGCAGCTCTATAGGATCGTGGGGAGCGACCTCGAATAGGCCGCCCGCCCGTGTCGCCCGCGCGACACCGGAGACACGGTGGTGCAGCAGGCCCGCTGACGCGCTTGTCAGCCCCTCGGACAGGGTCTAGAGCCAGCGCGACTCCATCTTGCCCATGCGACCCCGCATCACCGCCACCCCGCATTAAGGCATCCGTGCAACGATCTGCGCGAGCGACCATGCATCGGCATCGGGACGCTCCCGGCGATGCCCGGATCAAGGACTGAAGGCCCCATGACCTACGTCGTCACCGACAACTGCATCAAGTGCAAGTACATGGACTGCGTCGAGGTCTGTCCGGTGGACTGCTTCTACGAAGGCGAGAACATGCTCGTCATCCACCCCGACGAGTGCATCGATTGCGGCGTCTGCGAACCGGAATGCCCCGCTGAGGCGATCAAGCCCGACACCGAGCCGAAGCTCGAGACCTGGCTGAAGGTGAACGCGGACTACGCGCGAACCTGGCCGAACATCACGCAGAAGAAGGACGCTCCGGCAGACGCCAAGACCTGGGACGGCGTTGCCGGCAAGTTCGAGGCGCATTTCTCGGCCAATCCCGGCACCGGCGACTGATCGCCGCGCGGGGGTTCGGTGCGGTCCGTCATGGACGACGCGCACCTGACGGAGCGTTCACGAAGAGGCTGTGGAGGGCTGGCCCGCGGTCGCCCATCCCATGGCCCGGCGCCGGCAATCCTTTGATTCGTCGGCTGGTTTGTGTTATCACAAATGCCTGCCGTCGTTCGTGCCCGACGTGCTGCCTCCAGCCATCACTTGATGGGTCTCACACTCAGCTGTGGACTGGGGTCGCATGCGATCGATCGCTGAAGGCTCAGGTGCTTTCGGCGAACGCTCTCTCGTTGCGCGATCATCGGCGTGCCCGGGAACCGGCGGTTGTGCGTCACTGATGCAGATCCTTCGGACAAGGGGCTGAAGCCGGGTGACCCACCCCGGATTACAGGGTTCGGCGCGGCGTTCAAGGCCGCGCAATGTTCTGGAGGCGCTTCTCGCATGACCACAGCCAAGAAGACGACGGCAGGCCGCCAAGGCTTCAAGACCGGCGAAGCGGTCGTGTACCCAGCCCATGGTGTCGGTCGCATCACCGCCATCGAGGAGCAAGAGATCGCCGGCTATAAACTTGAGCTGTTCGTTGTGTCCTTCGAGAAGGACAAGATGGTCCTGCGCGTCCCCACCGCCAAGGCCAACAGCGTCGGCATGCGCAAGCTCGCCGAGCCGGATCTCGTGAAGAAAGCCCTGGATCTCCTCACCGGCCGCGCCCGGGTCAAGCGGACCATGTGGTCGCGTCGCGCCCAGGAATACGAGGCCAAGATCAACTCTGGCGACCTCCTCTCGGTCACCGAAGTGGTGCGCGACCTCTATCGCTCCGAGGCTCAGCCCGAGCAGTCCTACAGCGAGCGTCAGCTCTATGAGTCGGCCCTCGACCGGGTCGTGCGCGAGATCTCGTCGGTGAACCGCATCACCGAGACCGAGGCCCTGAAGCTCATCGAGCAGAGCCTTGCCAAGTCCCCGCGCCGCGCCAAGGGCGAGGCCGAGGCGGAAGGCGAAGCCGAGGGCGACGACCTGCAGGAAGAGGCGGCCTGACCACCAGACCCATCATCCCGGACGCAGTCCGGGACACCCCGTTTCCCGAAGCCCGGCGCGCACGCGCCGGGCTTTTTTCATGGTCGAGACGGCGACGCGTCGCACGCTCACGAGACCGTGTGAAGCAAGCCGCCTGCGGAACCATCCCGGCGACCTCGGGTTGTCGCGTTGCCAGGCACAGGTCCTCTGCCCGATTACCATCGGCGACGTCGACTTGTGGTCAGAAGCACACGTTTCATCGAGGCGGAGGCGGGAATGGCGGACATCGCAGGGATACGGCGGCAGTTCATACGCACGGCGATGGAGGCGCCCTTCCTTGCGCGGGATGAGGAACGGGGTCTCGCCGTCCGTTGGAAGGACGAGCGCGACGAGCGAGCCCTGCATGGGCTGATCTCGGCGCACATGCGTCTCGTCATCGCGATCGCCGGGCGCTTTCGGCACTACGGCCTTCCCATGGCCGACCTCGTCCAAGAGGGCCATGTGGGCCTGATGGAGGCGGCGGCCCGCTTCGAGCCCGAGCGCGAAGTTCGCTTCTCCACCTACGCCACGTGGTGGATTCGGGCCTCGATCCAGGACTACATCCTCCGCAACTGGTCCATCGTTCGTGGTGGCACGAGTTCCGCCCAGAAGGCGCTGTTCTTCAATCTGCGTCGCCTGCGCGCCCGCCTTATGCAGTCGACCGAAGAGCATGTCGGCGACGAGATCCACCGACGCATCGCGACGGCCATCGGCGTGTCCCGGGAGGACGTGGCCCTGATGGACGCCCGGCTCTCGGGCCCCGACATGTCCCTGAACGCGCCGGTTGGCGAGGAGAGCGAAGCCTCCTCCGAGCGCATGGACTTCCTCGTCGACGGAGCCGCGCTTCCGGATGAGACGGTCTCCGCGACGGTGGACGGCGAGCGCCGTTTGATCTGGCTGAACGAGGCCCTGACTGTTCTGTCCGAACGCGAGCTGCGCATCCTCAAGGAGCGCCGTCTCGCAGAGGACCAAGCGACCCTCGAGGCCCTTGGTCATCGGCTCGGCATCTCGAAGGAGCGGGTCCGGCAGATCGAGAATCGCGCTCTTGAGAAGTTGCGACGCGCCCTGGCCGAGCGCTTTCCCCAGACCGGTGGCAACGTCTACGCTTGAGACGTTGTCGGCGCTTCGCGAAGCCCCGCGAAACGTGGGCTTTCGCGGGTTGCGCGGACCAGCTTAAAGCACTGTCCACGCTCACCATACGGGCTTGACTGGGGCAATGACCGCAGTTGGATGGATCGGCTCATCGTGAATGATGCGGCGCACGGTGTCGCGGAGGAGGCGACGCCCGCCGCCCGGGGTTGGAATGGTGCCGTGCCTTGCCCCGGTGCCGGTACGGCAGTCTGGCGGATCGACCTCGCGCTTCGCATGGCCCTTCCTCCCGAACAATCCGCTTGGCTGTCGCAGGAGGAGCACGACCGCGCCGACCGTTTCCTGCGGGCCGAGGATCGTGCGCGCTTCGTTGAAAGCCACGCGGCGCTTCGCTTGATCCTCGCGGGATATGGGGATCGGCGGCCTCAGGACCTGATTTTCGCGCGGGAAGCCGGCGGACGGCCGGTCCTGGCGTCACATCCTCGGGCAGGCCTTCACTTCAACCTGTCGCATTCGGGATCTCTTGCACTGGTGGGCATCTCCACTGCCGCCCCGATCGGTGTCGACGTGGAGGCGATCAGGCCGGTTGGCGACCCGCTCACGATCGCGCGCGCCCATTTCCATCGGAACGAGATCGCGGCCCTGACACAGGTGCCGCAGTCCCGCCAGGGGCCGACGTTCTTTCGGCTCTGGACGCGGAAGGAGGCCGTGGTGAAGGCGCTGGGCACCGGCTTGATGGGCGCGCTCGACGGCTTCGACGTCAGCGCCGGTGATCCTTCCGGCCCTGCCATCGCCTGGGAGGATATGGACCCCGTGGCCTCCGGATGGTCGCTCTCCGACCTCGACCTTGGAACGGAGGCAGCCGGTGCCGTCGCTATCCCGCTGCCCGGCCAGTCCTGCCACCGATACCACCTCCCGAAGGACTGGGCCGCGCGGGCTTGAGAACGGCCTCGTCCGACAATTTCCCGCAAGGAAGCGCTTGCGGCCCGGAGGAGGGCTCGCTATACGTCCGCTCGCCGGCCCACCAAGCCGGCGTTGTCGGAGTGTAGCGCAGTCTGGTAGCGCACCACGTTCGGGACGTGGGGGTCGCAGGTTCAAATCCTGCCACTCCGACCAGTATCATCAAGACCCTGTCTTTCCCGAGATCATCGAACACCAGAAGCTGTCCGGCTTTTCGTGCGAATTATCCTGACGGGAGCGCCTCGCGACGTCACGATCTCGGCCGATCGACGTCCCTCTTCGCCTGAAAATTCGGCCCGCGCGTTCGCGTGACAGGCAAGCCCCTGTCCGCTCGGACTGTCCGTCTGGAGTGAGGCGATCGCACGTTGGGGGTACGTCGGGGTCGTCCGCCGGAATTCAGCTCCGCGCATACGGACGATTCAGATCTTCCCCCGCATCCTGTGCGGCGGCCCTCGGCATTCCCGACGGCGCCCAGGCAAGCAGTGGTCGGGCGAAGGGTGATCGGGCAAGCGTGACGGACTTATCGGACAGATCCGTCGCGCAGCCGACGGTCGATGGAGTCGCGGACCGCTTCGGACCCCGTGCGCATGGCATCGCGGCCTGGCCCTTCGGACCACCCCGTCCCGCTCTGGTCGTTCCGCCCTTGACGAATCGTGCCTGGCCTCGCCTGCGTGTCGTCACGCTGGTCCATAGCTCGTGCGACGGGCCGCTCGCCGCCACCCGGGCGTCCGTGGAGGCTCAGGGCTATCCGAACCTCCGCCACGACCTCATCCCGTTGGCAGAGGGCGCGGTGCAGTTGCCCGTCATCGTCGCGGACGAGGGGTGGGACGCTCTTCTGGTCCTTCGTCCGGGGGATCTTCTGGCCCCGGATGCGCTCGCGGCCCTCGGCCTGCAATTCCTTCTCAGTGGCGCCGATGTCGTCGTCGGCCTGCGAGTCGTCTTCGATATGGGACCACTCGGTCTCGACGCACCGGCGGCGGCGCCGGGGACGCTCGTCGATCCCGCGCCGCCGGACGGGCCGCTCGCTCCCTTCACCGGCGGCGAGGTTCTGCTCAAGCGCTCCTGCGTGCAGGCCGCCGGCGGCCTCGACCCCGAGGCCGCGCATCCAGTAGCCGCCCTCTGGCCCCACCTCGTCCGACAGGGCGCCGCACTCGCACGCGTAGGCCGACCGGTGCTCCTGCACTATGCGCCGGGCAACGTTGCGCCCGCGATGGCCTCCGGCCTCTCGGTGGCTAGCCTGACCGACCAGGGTCAGCTTGGCGGCGCCGGGATCGCCCACCGGCGCCTATGCGATGCGCTTGCCCTTGCCGGCCACGCCGTCGGCGATCACTGCCTCGGGGCAGAATCGCCGCCGGCCGCGGCCGAGTGGGTCGAGCGGTTTCCGCAGACGGAGCATGCCCTGTCGCAGGGCAGCTACGATGTTGTCCTGGCGGGTAACCTTCATGGCGCGACCCGCCGCACCACGATCCTGGGGCGGCTCGCCCGCACCGTTCCGGTCGCCGCCGTTCTGCACGATCTCTTCCCCGTCACCGGGCGCTGCGCCTCCCCGTCCGGCTGCCCGATCATCGCCGAGGGATGCGACGCCCGCTGCCCCTCGCCCAACGCCTATCCGCAGTTGCTGCCGCAGCGGATCGCCGGCGTTTATGCGGAAAAGCAGGCGATCCTCGCGGGACCCGAGGGACCCTTCCTGCTCGCGGCCTCCGACTGGTCGGAATCCGCGGCGCGCGCGCTGGCGCCGGAGGGGACACGCGTCCACCGCATCGACCTGGCTTTTCCGACGGGGGTGTTCCGGCCCGGATCGCGGGAAGCCCTGCGGCGCGAACTCGGCTTGCCGTCCGGTGACGTCCTCGTCATGTTCGCCGCCGTGATCGCGGACGCGCCCAGCAAGGGGACCACCGAGCTGACCGCGATCCTGCGCCGGGTCGCCCGGCCGGGGCTCCGTTTCGTCGCGGTCGGGCGGCTCGACGATCCGGATTCCCTGGGAATCCCGGATTTGATCGCGGCGGGTCCCATCGGCGACGAGGCGACGCTGGCAGCCTGGTACGGTGCCTGTGATCTCGCCATCACGGCGAGCCGCCAGGAGACGTTCGGCCAAACCCCCGTCGAAGCCGGGCTGTGCGGAACTCCGACCGTCGCCTATCGCACTACCGGTCTCGCCACCGCCGTCCTGGACGGGGTCTCGGGCCGCCTCGTCTCACCGGACGGGGGCGCCCTCGAGGACGCACTCCGAGCGCTGATCGCCGATGCTTCCGAGCGCAGACGCCTGGGAGCCCTGGGGCGGATCGCCCTCGAGAGCCGCAACAGCCACGCCGCCTGTGCGATGCGCCTGAACGACGTGTTCGTCGCGCGCGGGATCCTGCCGGCCTCGGCCGGGGCCGGACGTCTCCGCTTCGCGCCGGAGATGCTGTCGACCTTCGCGATGGCGTTGGACCGCGCGCCCGGACGTACGGGCCTGATCCCCGGCGACGCGTCGCGGGGAGTCCGCTTGGCCCGGCGGGCCAAGCACGCTCTCGTGGGTCGCGACATGCCGCCGTGGCTGCGCCGGCTCCTCTACGCGGTCGCGGCGCTTCGGAGAACGTTCCGGCCCGTTCCCGGCGGAGAGGCGCGATGACCGTGCCGTCCGAGCCGCGCCGCCTCTATCTCGATCACACCCATCTGCGCGGGCACGTCACCGGGATCGAGCGCGTCGCCCTCGACCTGTTCACGTCCGACACGCTCCATCCGCACCCTGTCACCACGGTCCGGGCGCGCGGGATCGCCGGCATGATCGCGGCCCAGCATCTCGGCCTGCCCCTACGGGCCCTGCGCGATCCCTCGGCCCTGTTCCTCTTTCCGGGGTTCCCCCCGGGGCCGCTCTCGGTCCTGCGCCGTCGCCAATGCATCACGTATGTGCACGACACCTTTCTGCTGACGCGCCCAAACGACCTCAGCTGGAAGAGCCGCCTCTACATGGCGCCGAGCTTCGCCTTCGCGCTGCGCTTCGGGCGCACCTTCCTCGTCAACTCCCGCACCACCGGAGAGGCGGTAAGGACCTTCTGCGCCCGCGAGGCCCTGGTGGCCCTGCTGCGGCCCGCCGTGCGCGATGTATTCGGACTCACCGACCTGCCCGCAGGCCCGCCGCCCGCCCCCGGCATGCCGCTTCGGCTGCTCTGCATCGGGACCATCGAGCCGCGGAAGGACTACCCGTCCGCGCTCGCGATCGTCGCAGCCCTGAATGCGGGCGGGGTCGCGGCGGAACTCCATGTGGTCGGCCGGGTCGGCTGGGGACACCATGCGTTTCTCGCCGCACCGCCGCCGTTCCTCACCCTGCACGGCTATCTCGACGACGGGGCCCTGCGCGGCCTCGTCGCCCGGTGTCATCTCCTGCTCTCGACTTCGAAGGCCGAGGGGCTCGGGTTGCCGCTCCTCGAGGCTCAGCACGGCGGGCTTCCGGTCGTCTCACCGCACGGACCGGTCTTCTCCGAAGTCCTGGCCGGCTCCGGTTTGCAGATCGAACCCTCCGATCCGGAGGGTGCCGCGGCCGCGATCCTCGCTTGGGTCGAGAATCCCGCATTCGCAGCGGTCCCGGCGGCCGCCCGGGCCAACGTGGCACGCTGGAACCGCTTGGCCGCCGGGGACGCGGCGTGTTTCTCGACATTTCTAAAGGTCGGCCCATCCGCCTACGAGGTCGCGGAAGATCGGCTCGTACAGCCACCCAATCATGACCCAGCATGACGTCGGGCGCAGTTGTGCACAGGCAAATGACGAAGGTCCGGCGGACTACGTAGATCGCAACCTGTCATCAAGCCTGTTCTTGCCAATATCATCTCGATTCCCGGCTTGGACGAGAACATCGTGGGGTGCGGCCATCGCGACGCACAGCGCAGCAGCTCCCTTGGCATAGGTTCTGCGCAGACGACGTTGTTGAGGACTTTTCGGTGGGCGCCTGTTCCGTTTCGAAACAGACCGGCGACAAAACTGGAACAGAGTTGTTCGAGGCGGAAGACAAGAACCGCGCGAGCGGCGACCAGGTCGGGAGACGAGACAGATGTTCGACTTCGGAAGCCCGGTCCGTGGCGAGCCGGTGATCCTCGAGACCAGAGTACCGAGCGGGCTCGACAGCGGCCTGATCCTGCGTCGCCTGTGGCGCGGCACCGGCGTGATCCTGCTCGGCGGGCTCGCGGCCGTGATCCTCGCCGTGGTGCTGCTGAACGCCGTGACACCGACTTACACCGCCGTGACGCAGATCCTGGTCGATCCGGCCGATCTTCCGGTGATCCAGAACGACTTGAGCAACCGGCAGCCCCAGGCGGATAGCGGCGTCTCGATCGCCGAGAGCCAGACGCGGGTGATGCAGTCCGACAACGTCCTGCGGCGAGTCATCGACCGCCTCGATCTGACGCGGGACGAGGAGTTCGTTCCCGCAGCCTCGACAAATCCTCTGGTGCTGAGCCTCAAGGCGCTCCTCGGCATGGAGCCGCCGCCGGCGAGCCGCGAGCCGGTCAATCTCGCCCTCGACAACCTCCGCCTCAAGCTCGGCGTGCGTCGGGCCGAACGGACATTCGTCATCGACGTCTACGTCCAGACCCGGGACCCGGAGAAGTCGGCCCGGATCGCCAATGCCATCGCGGACGCGTATTTCGCGGAGGATGCGGCAGCGCGCACCGATGCGGCGCGCCGTGTCTCCGAGGCCCTGTCGGGCCGTTTGACGACGCTGCGCCAATCGGTCGAGGAGGCCGAGCGCAGGGTCCTGCAATATCGGGTGACGAACAAGCTGGTGACGTCGAGCGGGCGCCTCCTGAGCGACCAGCAGCTCAGCGACCTCAACCAACAGCTCGTCACCGCGACCCTGAAAATGGCCGAGGCCAAGGCCCGCCTCGATCAGGCGCGGCACATGCGCACCGGCGAAGCCGGGACCGCCCTGCCGGAGATGCTGCAATCCCTCGAGATGCAGAACCTGCGGCAGCAATACGCGACGCTCTCGCGCAACACCGCGGAACTCGCCCAGCGCCTCGGCGACCGCCACCCGGCCATGGCCGACCAGTATGCGCAGCAGCGCGATCTCCAACGCCTGATCCAGCGCGAGAAGGAGCGCATCATCGACACCTCGCAGAAGGACTACGACCGGGCCGTGGCGAGCGAGTCCGCCGTACGCCGGAGCCTGGAGCGGGCCAAGACCGAGACGGCGGGCAACGATCGCGCCAATGTCGGCCTGCGCGAACTCGAGCGCGAGCTCGATGCCCGGCGGTCGATCTACGAGGCATTCCTGCGCCGCTCACGGGAGACCAACGAACAGGAGCGCGTGAACAGCTCCAACGTGCGGGTCATTTCGACGGCGACGCCGCCGCGGAGCCGAGCCTGGCCACCCTCCCCCAAGCTGGTGCTGCCGCTCGCCCTGCTACTGGGCATGGGTCTCGGCGCCGCCGCCGCTCTCTGGCTCGGGGCCCGTCGCGACCGACGCGTGATGACCCGTCCGCCTCGGACGAGCGGGTCGACCGGGGCCCGCAGCTTCCGAGCTGTCGATGCCTGAACGCAGCGCCGTCCGCCACGGCTCCCACGATCGATCCCCTCAAACCTCCCCCGCGCCAGCCTCCCCCGAGGCGCGATGGATCAGCCCCGGGTTCCCGTCGCTCATCCTCGGGGTGCGCACGGGACAGGTCCCAAAGGCGATGACATGAGCGTTCGCTTATTCGACATCACGTTCACGCCCGGATCGGCCTCCGACATCCTCGCGACCTCGGCCCGCCAGCCGGCGACTCGGCCGCGCATGATCGTCACCGCGAACCTCGATCACATCGTTACGCTATCGGAGAACGCGGCGTTCCGGAAAGCGTATGAGGGCGCCGTCGCTCACACCCTCGACGGCATGCCCCTCGTCTGGCTCGCCCGGCTCCGCGGGGGCCGATCGGCACAGCGGGTCACGGGCCACGACCTGATCGCGGCCGCCTTCGCTGCGCCATGGCCTGCCGGCCAGCAGATCTTCCTCGTCTGCTCGACGGAGGCCGTCGGGCTCCATCTCACCGAGCGCCTGGTGGCGGAAGGGATCCCGCGCGCTTCGATCGCCTTCACGGTGCCGCCCTTCGGATTCGAGAACGATGAGACCTATGGGGCGCAACTCTGTGCGGCCGTGCAGGCGCACGGGACGACTCTCCTGGTCTTCGGCGTCGGTGCGCCGCGCTCGGAAATCTGGGTCGACCGCCAAGGAAATGCCCTCGGCGGTCCCGTGGTCCTGGCCGTCGGTGAAGCGCTGAACGTCGCGGCCGGGCTGGTGCCCCGCGCGCCCGCCCTGATGCAGCGCTTCGGGCTCGAGTGGTTCTTCCGGTTCTGGCACGCGCCGCACCGGCTGTTCCGCCGCTACTTCGTCCGCTCCTGGGGGCTGATCGGAATTGCCCTGCGCCGATCGCTGCTCGGGACATCCCGCCAGCCTCCCCATGCTGCCCGGCCGCGTCCGACCCCCAACGCGCGGCGCGCGCCCGATACGCCCTGAAGCGTCGAGGAGGTATCAGGCCGCGGCGAACAGGTGCGGATGCCGCAGGCGTAGGGTCAGGATCAATGCCAGGGTCTTGATGTCGGTGACCTCGCCGCGATCCGTCATGGCCGCAAGTTCGCTCAGGGCCATCTCGCGAACGGTGATGTCCTCATACTCCCCGGCAAGGCCGCCGCCGGGACCGACCCGGTCGGGCGCCTCGTACGGGGCCAGGAACAGGTCCATCTGCTCGGTCGAGATTCCCGGCATGCTCCAGCCGCAGGTCACCGGTTCGAGGGCACCGAGACGCAGGCCGGTCTCCTCGTAGGCCTCGCGCCGTGCGCCTTCCTCGGGCTCCGACTCGTCGAGGAGGCCGGCCGGGACCTCCAGCACGGAGGTCACCCCAGCCGCATAGAAGGCCGGGGTCCGGAACTGCTCGACCAGCAGGGCGACCCGCCGGGTCGGGTCGTAGGGCAGTACCGCTGTCGCCCGTCCGTGATCCTCGATCTCGCGCGCCAGGCGTGTGCCGTCGTCCATCGTCACCTCGGCGACGAGAAACCGGCTCCAGCCGTCGTGCACGATTCGGGTGCCGCGGATAATCGGCGCCATTCTGCTCTCCCCCGTCGGATCGCCGAGGCTGCGGCGACCGGATGGGAGGGCCCTAACAGAGCGTTGGCGCATCAATGAGGCGTGAGGCGCGTGTTTTCGGCAACAATCTCGGGGATTGTGCGGCCTCTGCGGATCGTAAACGTCATCCGATCCGCGTCCCGCTCCTGCGCGAGGAGGGTGTAGCCCTCCTCCCTGACCAGATGCGGAATGTCGATCACCGCCATCGGATCGGTGCACGTCACCACCAGGACGGCGCCGGACGGCATCCGGCGCAGGGCTTTCCGGGTCCGCAGGGCCGGCAGGGGGCACTTCAAGCCGGTGAGGTCGAGGTGCTCGGTCTCGCTGCCTCCGTCCGTCATTGGCAACGCATCCCAGCCCGCAGCTTTCCCGCTCACCGCTGCTCTAGCCCCTGAAGGAATGAAAAATCCCGCCGATGGCTTCGACCGTCAGCGGGATCATGGACGTCCGGTCCGGGCGCAAAGCGCACCCGGACGGCGAGACGTCAGTAACCGTAGCCGTAGGCCGGATAGCCGTAGCCATAACCGTAAGACGGGGCGGCATAGTAGCCATAGGCGGGCGCGCCGTAGCCATAGCCGTAGCCCGTTCCGACGTAGCCGCGATCGTAGTAGCCGTAGCGCGGGGCCTGACTGGCGGCGATGGCGCCACCGATGATGCCGAGGGCCGCACCGGCCGCGAGCGCGCCGCCGACTCCGGGCCCGCGACGGTAGCCACCGTGATAGCCCCGGCCATAGCCACGATAGCGCACGGTTTCGATGGCCGCGCCGCCACCGACCTGGGCGGCGCTGAGCGTCGGCATCGGGGCGGCCTGAGCGGCGGTGAAGGAACCGGCCGAGAGACCGATGGCAGTGGTGCCCGCGAGGGCGAAGGACAAGATGCGCGACATGCGAGCGTTCTCCGTCACAGGAAGAGTAAGTTCTGGAAACGGCAAAATTGGCGATCCGTTCCAAATACGCAACAGTCAAGCCAGGATGGCGGGTGTTTTCGTGCACCTTCGCGCTTTTGCCGGCGAATGTGCCCGGCTGCGATGGCGCGAGTCGTTCAGAAGACGCATTCGGTGAAGGCAGGCTCCACGGAGCGCTGCCAGCGGCCCTCGTAATCGACGAGGCGCTCCTCGGCGAGGGAGCGTCCGGCGGCGACGATGGCCTCCAGCGGCTGCAGGAAATGGGTCTCGTCCCGCCCTTGAGCGTCGCGTCGCGCCCGGGCGACAAGCCCGGCGCGGGCGATCGTCAGCGCCTCGGCCGCCACCGCCCCGAGGGATCGACCCGCGATGCGGGCGGCCAGACCGAGGCGGGGAACGGTGGCGCGCAGCCCCTCCCGGTCGCAGGCGTTCCAGTTCTTGGCGATGTCCCAGGCCGCCGCAAGCGAGGCTTCGTCGTAGAGCAACCCGACCCAGAAAGCACCCTGCGCAGCGATCATCGACGGACCGCCCACATCGGATCCGCGCATCTCGATGAAGCGCTTGAGCCGGACCTCCGGGAAGGCGGTCGAAGCGTGGTTGGCCCAATCCGACACCGTCGCGCGCTCCCCCGGCAGCGTCGCGAGCCGGCCGGCCATCAAGTCGCGGAACGAGGCACCGGAGACGTCATGGTAGGTCTCGCCGCGCTTCACGAAGTACATCGGCATGTCGAGCAGCCAGTCGACGTAGGATTCGTAGCCGAAGCCGGGCTCGAAAGCCCGCGGCAGCATGCCAGTGCGGTCGCCATCGGTGTCGCGCCAGATCTCGGACCGGCGCGATAGGAAGCCGTTGGGACGCCCATCCGTGAAAGGCGAATTGGCGAAGAGGGCGGTTGCCACCGGCTGCAGCGCCAGGGCGACGCGCATCTTGGCCACCATGTCGGCCTCGGAGGCGAAATCGAGGTTCACCTGCACGGTGGCGGTACGCAGCATCATGTCCAGGCCGAGGCTGCCGACCTTGGGCATGTACGCCGCCATGATCTTGTAGCGGCTCTTCGGCATCACGGGGGTTTCCTCCCGCGTCCATTTCGGACTCATGCCGAGATCGAGGAAGCCGATGCCGAGACCGTCTGCAACCCGGGTCGTCGCCTCGAGATGCGTCCGCAACTCCGTGGCCGTCGCGTGCACGTCGGCCAGCGGTGCACCGGAGAGCTCGAACTGTCCGCCGGGCTCCAGGGAGATGGCGCCGCCCTCGGCACCGGCGAGACCGATCAGGTGGCCGGCATCCTCGATCGCCTCCCAGCCGGTCTCGCGGCCGAGCCCCTCCAGCAGCGCCCGGATGCCCTTCTCACCCGCATACGGGACCGGGCGGTGTCCGTCGCGGTAGAAGGGCACCTTCTCGTGTTCGGTGCCGATCGCGAAGCGCGCGCGCGGCTTCTCGCCCTCCGCAAACCAGGCGATGAGCTCGTCCCGCGTGGTCAGGGGCGTCGTATCGGACGTGTCGCGCGCCATGCGCTGCCTCTTCAGGAAGGTCGTTCAAAGGAGAGGCGCGCCGGACCGCAGCGGCGTGGCCCCTTACATCGGGTCAACGCGCCTCATAGGCCACGGGACCCGCGCGAACAACGCGGGCAAGCGACGCCTCAGCGAGCGTCGCCGAGCACCGCCTGAATCAGGGCCAGCACCATCACCGCCGCCGTGTCGGCCCGCAGGATGCGCGGACCGAGGGAGAGGGCCACCGTGTTCGGACGTTCCAGGATCATGGCGCGCTCGTCCGGTGAAAACCCGCCCTCGGGTCCGATCAGCACCGCGAGAGGCGGGGCGGCCGCGGGATCGGCGGCCTGCCGGAGAGCCAGGATCGGATCCGAAACCGGGGCGTCCTCGTCGCAGAACACGAGCAGGCGCAAGGGGTTGAGGTCTGCGAGCGCCGCCGGGAGCTTGGCCGCCTCCTGGATCTCCGGCAGTTCGAGGATGCCGCATTGCTCGGCGGCCTCGATGGCGTTCGCGCGCAGGCGATCGACATTCAGCCGCTCGCTCTGGGTATAGCGAGTGTAGACAGGGCGAAGGGTACCCGCCCCCATCTCCACCGCCTTCTGGGCCAGGTAGTCGAGCCGGGCCGACTTCAACGGCGCAAACAGGTAGTGAAGGTCCGCGCGTGGCGGCTGCTGGCGTGTGCGCTCTCGCACGATCAGGTCCGCGCTCTTGCGCCCGGTCGGGGCGATCTCTGCGCGCCATTCGCCGTCGCGCCCGTTGAACAGGAGAACTGGATCGGAGGGCCCGCGCCGCAGGACGTTGAGGAGGTAGTTCGCCTGCGCCCGGTCGAGGGGCAGCGTCGATCCGACGGAGAGGTCGGCCTCGACGAAGAGGCGTGGGGCGGTGAAGTCATAAGCGGCCATACCCGGCGTGGTCGCGTGGGGTGGGTCGGCTGTCAACGGCGCGGTCCCGAACCGCAGCAGCTGATGCAAAGCCGCAACACGCGGCAACATTGCGCCGTAAATCCACGTTCGAATGCGACCCGGCGTTTGCGGCTCGAAAGACGCCACATTCCTATGCCGAAACGAAACCAAGACCGAAAGGCGCGAACTCTTGTGCGCTTCCGGGCACGCATAAGGCCATTCCGCATCCGGTCGCCGGGCTCACCCCCATCGGATCGCGGATGGGGGGAGAAAGGATCTCAAGGCATGTCGTTCAAGACCATCGCGACGCTGGCCGTCGCCCTCGCCGGCACGGCGCTCTTCAGCGAACAGGCCTTCGCGCAGTCCGCCGAGTGCGGCGAGATCCAGCAGACCCTCCAGGCCCGCAAGGACCTGATCGGCAAGGCGAACGCCGCGTCGAACTCGAAGAAGAAGATGACGCCGGCCGAGGCCTGCACCCTGTTCGGCAAGCTCCAGGCCAACGGCACCGCCGGCCTGAAGTGGATCACCGCCAACAAGGAGTGGTGCTCGATCCCGGATTCCTTCGCGGAAGGCTTCAAGGCCGACCACCTCAAGGTGTCGGGCATCAAGACCAAGGTCTGCACCGTCGCGGCCCAGGCCTCCAAGATGGAAGCCCAGGCCCGCGCGCAGGCCCAGAACGGCGGCGGCGGTGGCCTCCTCGGCGGCCCCGGACTCACGGGCAGCCTGAAGATGCCGCAGGGCGCCCTCTGATCCGGTGCTGAAACCTTTCCGGACGAGTCGGCCCGACGCGCCCGTGCGTCCATGGACAGCGTGAGCTCCCCGCACGCTGACCGCCGCGTCGCCGATGCGGTGGCGGGACATTGGGTCGACCGGATCGCGCCGCGCTGGTCCCGGCCCTACCTGCGCCTCGCCCGTATCGACCGGCCGATCGGCTGGTGGCTCCTGCTTCTGCCCTGCTGGTGGTCGGCCTCCCTCGCGGCCATCCGGTCCGGTGCCGCTTTCCCTCACCCGATCCATCTGACCCTGTTCTTCGTCGGCGCCGTCGCCATGCGGGGTGCGGGCTCGACCTACAACGACATCGCCGATCGGGACCTAGACGCCCAGGTGGAGCGCACCCGCTCGCGCCCCCTGCCCTCGGGCCAGGTCCGGGCGCGCCAAGCCGCCGTCTTCCTCGTGCTGCAGGCCCTGATGGGCCTCGCGGTACTGCTCCAGTTCAACGGTCCGGCGATCGGCGTCGGCATCGCCTCGCTGGTCCCGGTGGCGATCTATCCCTTCATGAAGCGCGTCATGCCGGTGCCGCAGGCGGTCCTCGGCCTCGCCTTCGCGTGGGGCGCGCTGATGGGCTGGGTCGCGGTGTTCGCACGCCTCGATGTGCCGGCCCTGCTGCTCTACGCGGGCACCATCGCCTGGGTGATCGGATACGACACGATCTACGCCGTACAGGATATCGAGGACGACGAGATCGCGGGCATCCGCTCATCGGCCCGCTTCTTCGGGCGCCGGATGCGGGGGGCGATCGGTCTGTGCTACGGCACCAGCGTCGGCTTCGTCGCGCTCGCTGCGGTCCTGGCGGGCGCAGGCCCCGTGGGCCTGCTCGGCGTCGCCCTGTTCGGCGCCCATCTCGGGCGACAGGTGCTGCGCCTCGACACGCGCGACGGGCGCGGTGCCCTGACGCTCTTCCGCTCCAATCGGGAAGCGGGTCTGATCCTGTTTCTCGGCCTCGCGGCGGATGCCGCCGTGACGCACATCCTCTGAGTCTCGCTCGGGATCCGGCGACCCGGCTCAGCAGCGGGCGCCGGAGATGATCTCGTTCTCGCCGCGATGGATCAGGGGACGAACCGGCAGCGCGCCGGTCTTGCGGCGGACGAGGAAGCGCGGGCGGCGGCCGTTGAGGAGGCCGTGACGGCGGCGGGTCCGGGTCCGGCCCAGGGCCACCGGGCCGAGTTGGTTCGAGACGCTGGCGAGTTCGCCGTCCTCCTTGACGATCATCCGTGGCAGGCCCGACTTGGCGGCGACGTCACGCCAATGTGCCACGACCTCGTCCTCGCAGAACGGTCCGAGGCGGGTGACGACCCGGCCGGTGGCGTCGACGAGGAGGAGGTCGAAGCGGTCCTCGCCGCAAGCATCCGAATCATCCTCGGCGTAGGCGAGGGCCACGCCGGCGGGCCGCCCCGGGCCCAGGCGGTCGATCACCGGGAGACGCGGCAGCGTCAGAACGGGGGCAGCGCCGACGAAGGTGGCATCCGCCGACATGTCGTTCATGTTCGCGAAAGTGTTCATGGCTCGTACACCCTGTTGGCGCCGGCAACCTCTATGGGCCACCCGTCTATGACAAGCAGATTTACGTCTAACCTCCTCAGGCCAGCTTAAGAGTGAGCGTTAAGCGAGTATGGACAAGGGTGAAGCACGTGGAATGCTCAACGCTTCCTTGCTTCGATCTAAGAGATTTGTCCGTATCGACATCTGCGTCGCTCTCCTTGTGACAACCCGCCCGGCACCCTACAACGAAGGAAGCACCGCCCTCCATGCATCCGTGCCGGGGCGACGGGCTCTTCAACAAGCGCCCAGCCTGACCTCCTGAACCGTATGGAGACGCATGTCCGATCCGATCCCCCCGGAAGCCGCACACGCCCTCGTTCCCGCCCTGCGCGAGACGATCCGCGAAGCGGCCGCCCTCGCGTTGCCGTTCTACAAGGCAGGCGGACAGACGGGGGCGCGGGTCTGGTCGAAGGCGGGCGGCTCGCCGGTGACGGAAGCCGACGTGGCGGTGGACACCTTCCTGAAGGTTCGCCTCAGCGCGATGCTGCCCCGAGCAGCCTGGCTCTCGGAGGAGACCAGCGACAATCCGGTGCGGCTCGATGCCGGCCTCGTCTGGATCGTCGATCCCATCGATGGGACCCGCGCCTTCATGTCCGGGCATCCCGATTGGTCGATCGCCGTGGCGCTGCTGTCGGCCGGGCAACCCGTCCTCGGCTTCGTCCACGCGCCCGTGACCGACACCTTCTATGAAGCCATCGCGGGAGCGGGAGCCACCCGCAACGGACAGACCATCACCGTCTCCGGCCAGCGCGCCGTCGAAGGGGCTCGCGTCACCGGTCCGAAGCCGATGATGGACCGCCTGGCCCGGGGCGCCGGGACGAACGGGCAACAGGCCGAGCTCGTCTCCGTCGAGCGGGTTCCGTCCCTGGCCCTGCGCGTCGCGCGGGTTGCCGAGGGCTCCATCGATGTGGGATTGGTCTCGCCCCATGCGCGGGACTGGGATCTCGCGGGCGCTGACCTGATCCTGCGCGAGGCGGGCGGCACGGTCAGCGATCTTCAAGGCCGTCCCACGACCTACAACCGTCCGGACCCGGTACACGGAGAACTCGTGGCCGTATCCCAGACCTTGCGAAACGATGTCGTGGCGGCGCTGACACCCCGCTGAAAACGCCGGCGGAGGCGGCGCCCGGGTGTCTCGAAACAGGAAAGCTCAGCACCTGGGCGCTGGGCTCGATCGTAACGTCGGCTCGATGACGAGGCGCGTGGTCCGCCCCGACAGGATCAGGGCGGCCTCGGATCAGTGATGCTCGCGGAGGGCGACCGCCTCTGGGGCCATGCCGAACCGCTCGGCCAGATGCCAGCGCAGTTCGCGGGGCGAATGGTAGTTGTAGGAGGTGTCGATCAGATGGCTGAGGTCGACGGTCTTTGCCTCATGAGCCATGGTTTGCTTCAGGTGCCCCACCTTGAAGGTCGCCGCATCGGTGACGGGCGAACGGACGCCGCGGCGTCGGGTATATTCAAACAACATATTTTTCTTGTGTACTTTCAATAACGTGCAGGTTTTGCGTGCCGTGTCTCGGACGCATCGGGCCGGTTGAGCCGCGCGCGTCGTTGGTGTTGCGGGATATGCCGGATGCTAAACCCCTTCTCCCCAGAAGGGTGTCGGTCACCGGCGGCGGAGGCTTCGTGGGAAGCCCTTCAGGGTGACGCCAGCCCGGGGGCTGGCGCCGGGAGCATCAGGCCGCCTGGAGGTTACCAGCCGAGTCCTTGCCGCTGCGCTTGTCGGTCTGAATCTCGTAGGAGATCTTCTGACCCTCGATGAGGTTGCGCATGCCAGCGCGCTCGACTGCGGAGATGTGCACAAACACATCCTTGCCGCCGTCGTCAGGCTGAATGAAGCCGTAGCCCTTGGTCTCGTTGAACCACTTTACAGTGCCGGTATTCACGAAATAGATCCTCGTATCGTTCGTCGATCAACAGCCTGCGTCTGCTCGACACAAGCGGCAGATCCTCTTCGGTAGGCCTGACGGAATCAGCAGGACGTGAGACGCTTGCGGTACAAGATCCCAGCTCACCGATACCCGCTATCTCTCATGTAGTCCGATCATGCGGCGGCAACAAGGCGTTCTACCCGACGGAAACGACCCCGGTTCGGAGCGCCCCTAACGGCGTCCCCTGTGTTATTTGCGCGGCCCAGCGCATATAAGAGTTCCTGAGCAAGCGGTTAGGCGATTCATGGCGGGCATCTCGGTTTCCCTCGAAGGGGCGAACATCCAGCTTTCATTTCAGAAGGACGATCAGGCCACGGCCGTCGTGATGGATGCCCGGGCGGCTCGCGCCCTGGTGCGGGCGGTGGGCCAGCTTCTCACCGCCATCGACGAACCCGACGACAGCGATCTGCCCGAGGACATGTCCGACGAGGAGATTGCGATGCTCGACGTCACGTCGTCGGCGATCGAGATCGGTACGGACGAAAAAGGCCAGGCCGTCGTGGCCCTCCAGGCTGGCGCCCTGCCCCCGTTTCAGCTTCGCCTGACGGATGAAGAGGCCCGTCACGTGGCGACGAGCCTCTCCGAAATCCTGAGTGCACCGCGCGACGTGCGCGCGTCGCACGGGGACCACTGACCCCCCCCTACATCCGGACGCCGGGATCGGTCGGACCGCCCGGCAGGTAATCCGGCTCCGAGCCCGGGCCTACCGGCTCGTCGATCCCCGGATCGTTGACCGGATACGGTGTGCGCGGCCCCGTCGGTCCGATATCGGGCTGCTCGTCCGGCGGGGGCGGCGTCGGCAGATCGCCCGGAATTCCACCCGGCAGCGGCTCGGGAATCGGCAGGCCGGGATTGGCCATCTCGTGATTGGCCATGCGAAGCCTCCTGTCTGTCTGAGGGATGTGCGGACCAACACGGCCGAGCGCGGCCAGGTTCCCGCGCCCGAAGGGCCCGTCCGTTACCCGTGCGGAACCCGCATCTCACGGGACCTGTTCAGTGCCATATCTTTCGCATTCCGGAGACAATCCATGTCTAACATCAGGCAGGCCAAGGTTTTAATCCTCGCCACCGATGGCTTCGAGGAGACCGAGCTCACCGTCCCGCAGAGCAGGCTCAAGGAGGTCGGCGCCACCGTGCACGTCGCGGCGCCGCAGTCCCGCACGGCGAAGGAATCCATTCGCGGGTGGGACAAGACCGATTGGGGCAAGAACGTCGCGGTCGACAAGGATCTCGAGTCCGTGTCACCGCAGGACTACGATGCCCTCGTCCTCCCGGGCGGCCAGATCAACCCGGACAAGCTGCGCCTGGAGCCGAAGGCCCTCGCGGTGATCCGCAACTTCGTGGATTCCGGCAAGGTGGTCGCTGCCATCTGCCACGCGCCTTGGCTGCTGATCGAGGTCGGCGCCGCGAAGGGACGCCGGATGACCTCGTTCGAATCGATCCGGACGGATGTGGTGAATGCGGGCGCGGACTGGACGGACGAGCCCGTCGTGTCGGACCGGGGCCTGATCACGAGCCGCAACCCTGGCGACCTCGACGCCTTCTGCGCCAAGATCATCGCGGAGATCCAGGACGGCAATCACGCCAGCCGCGCCGCCGCCTGACCGATCCACGATCCCGTCGTCAACGGTCGCACGCCCCGGATTCGGGCGTGCGGTCCGTGGCATGGCCGGCTGACGGGCAGTCGGGACTTTGGTCCTAGCGCTTGACGGCCGTCTTCTGCACCTTCGCCTTCTCGGGCGCCGCACCGGCGAAGAGTTCGGAAAGGTGGCGCTGGTCGAGGGTCTTGGCAAAATCCGCAGCCGGCTCCGCCGGGACGGCAGGCTCTGCGTGCCGCGGCGTGATCGATCCGGTGGTGATCGGGTCGGGAAGCTCGGCCTGAGCGCGAAGCGGAAGGGTCGGCTCGCGCTGCAGGCGCAAGGTCCAGTGAGCGGCGGTGGAGAGCGCAGCGACCGCGAGGATCGCCTTGATGCCGCCCGTAAGGAGGCGTCTCATAGTGGTCTGGCCCGAAACTACGCAGTGGCACACGACCGGTTCCCCGGCCGATCCCTACACTTGCCGAGGATCCTTAACGACCGGGACCGGGATGCAGCCGAAGACCGTCCCGGGATGAGACGGAGCCGATGAGGTGGGCCTTGCGCCAAGGCTGCGGTTCCTGTTCCCCGCGTCCCTGACACGCCTGTCGCCACCCGGCCCACTAGGCCTCACAGGAACCATGCAGAGAACTGGTCCGCACCGCCCCGTCACGACAAGCCCCGCTGCCATGCCAAGCCCGAGAGGGTTCGCGAAACCATCGAGCGCTTCGGCAGCAGGGACCGCCGATGTAGGCGGCGCCGATGGAGCCGGCAACCGGCTTCCCCCGCGTCATGACGGCTGCGACGATCCGCACGCCGCCGCGAAGGCTCGCAGGCGGGCGCTGTCGCCCGCCTCGTCCGCGCCGGACAGACGCGCATAGAGGTCGGCCGCGCCGGCGAAGACCTGGCGCCCGGCGGCATCGTCACCGAGGAAATCGGCGATCTCGTGCATCTCGGCGACCCAGCGCTGGGCTTTGGGAAGCATGTCGGGCAGGCCGCGGGCGAAGCGCGCGAGGAGAGCCGGCTCGGTTTCGGCGAGCTCCGCCCGCAGGGCTTCGCCGGCGCCCGCCCGTTCGGCCCCCAGCACCATGAGGGCGGCCAGAGCGGTGAGGCCCTTGTTGATGCCCGCATAGGCCATCTTCAGGCCCGAGGCCGCGCCGATACCACCGGTATTCACCCTGAGGTCGACACCGAGGTCGCGAAGAGGTCGCGCGGATTCGGCGGCATCGCCCGACACGTGGAGGCGCGGACCGGGGGTGCCGGGTTTCGGCGGCAGGCCAATGATCGCACCGTCGAGGAAGGCCGCCCCGGTCGGCGCGACGATCCCGGCGATGCGTCGGACCGTCACGACGTTTACCGCGTTGCAATCGACGTAGACGGGCTTGTGCGCCGCCGCCGCGAGGATCGGCGCCAGAGTGATGGCGAGGGCCTCGGCATCGGCCGGCGGGACGATGGAGAGCAGCAGGTCGGCCCGCATCAGGCCGGGCAGGTCGGTGTCGGTCATGCCGGCGGCGAGCGCCCGCGCCCGGGTCCCCGGGCTGCGTCCGTCGAGGACGGTCAGGACTTCGGCGCCGTTCCCGGTGAGGCGCGCGGCGAGTGCGCTCCCCATCGCGCCGGCGGCCAGGATGGCGATCGTCGTCATGGGCACGGACCTCCGGAAACGAGAACGACCGCGCCGCGGCTCTCGGCCGGGGCGCGGTCGTTCGAGGGACGCAAGATCCGGGCGAGGCCCGCGGGCCGCGCCGGACGCCGCCTTCAGCTCAGGGAGCCGCAGAAGCGCTGGATCCGGGTGCAGGCCTCTTCGAGGGCCGCGTTGGAGGTGGCGTAGGAGATGCGCAGGTTGGGGCCGAGGCCGAAGGCCGAGCCGTGGACGGCCGCGACGCCCTCCGCCTGGAGCAGCTCCACCACGAAGTCCTCGTCGGTCGCGATGGTCTTGCCCGCCGGGGTCTTGCGCCCGATGGTCTCGGCACAGGACGGATAGACGTAGAACGCGCCCTCGGGCGTCGGGCACTTCAGGCCCTTGGTCTGGTTCAGCATCGACACCACGAGGTCGCGGCGGGTGTGGAAGGCCTTGCGGAACTCGGCGAGGTGGGCCTGCGTCCCCTCGAGGGCCGCCACCGCGGCCCATTGCGAGATCGTCGAGGCGCCGGAGGTCTGCTGGCCCTGGACGAAGTCCATCGCCTTGATCAGGTGCTCGGGGCCGGCGGCGTAGCCGATGCGCCAGCCGGTCATGGCGTAGGCCTTAGAGACGCCGTTCATCGTCAGCGTGCGCTCGTAGAGGCCGGGCTCGATCTGGGCCGGGGTGACGAATTCGAAGTCGCCGTAGGTCAGGTGCTCGTACATGTCGTCGGTGAGCACCCAGACCTGCGGGTGGCGCATCAGCACGTCGGTGATCTTCTTCAGCTCGTCGCGGGCATAGGCCGCGCCGGAGGGGTTCGAGGGCGAGTTGAGGATGATCCATTTGGTCTTCGGGGTGATCACCCGCTCCAGCTCCTCGGGCTGCAGCTTGAAGTCATGGGCCATGTCGGTCTCGGCGAAGACCGGGGTGCCGCCGCACAGCACCACCATCTCCGGGTAGGAGACCCAGTACGGACGCGGGATCACCACCTCGTCGCCGGGGTTCAGGGTGGCGAGGAGGGCGTTGTAGATGACGTGCTTGCCGCCGGTGCCGACGATGGTCTGGGACGGCTTGTAGTCGAGCCCGTTCTCGCGCTTGAACTTCTTGGCGATGGCCTCGCGCAGGGGCACGATGCCGGAGACGGGCGGGTACTTGGTCTCGCCGCGCCGGATCGCCTCGATGGCCGCATCCTTGATGTGCTGGGGGGTGTCGAAATCCGGCTCTCCGACGGAGAGGCTGATCACGTCCATGCCCTGCGCTTTGAGCTCGCGCGCCTTCTGCGTCATCGCGATGGTCGCGGACGGCTTCACGCGGGACAAGGCGTCGGCCAGAAAGCCCATGGGTGGTCACTCCCGTCTGTTTTCGAAGGTCGGATCGAGCGGCGCGGACCCTAGTCGCGCCGTCGCGCACGGGCAAGGGAGATGGGCAAGGGAGATGGGCGAGGGAGATGACCCCCGCCGCATCGATCCCCCCTTGCAAACGGCACCGGCGCGCAGCGAACGCAAACCGCCGCGGCTCCGGGAGGAGCCGCGGCGGTGAGGCCGTCGGGGGTGGTCCCGCGGGCCCGGCGCTGCCGGGCCGGGTCCGGACCCGTCAGATCCCGCCGAAGACCCAGCGCAGCTTCGACAGGAAGCCGCCGCCGGAGCGCGTCTCGCGCACCTCCGCGGGCTCGTCCTTGACCGGGGTCGCCGCCGCATCGGCCTGGATCAGGCCGAGGGCCGCCGTGTCGGTGGTCTCGCGGTCGATCAGGATGAAGCCGCCGGTGTCGCGGTTGGCCGTGTAGGCGTCCACCGCCACCGCCCGGTCGAGGGTCAGGGTCACGTCGGCGATGTCGTTGGCGGTCAGGCGCGCGGCCGGCTCGGGGTTGCCGGTCTCGGGATCGATCCGGGTCCGGATCGTGGAGACGACGGCGTTCACCGTCACGGTCCCGATCTTGGCGAGCAGGGTGGCGCCGGGCAGCAGCTCGGTCTCGGCCGCCCAGAACAGGCGGGCGTCGAGGCTGTCCGTCACCCGCATCGGGGCGTCCGCGGTGACGATCACCGAGCCGCGCGAGGCGTCGATCTCGTCGGCGAGCACCAGGGTCACCGACTGGCCCTCCACCGCATACGGCAGGTCGCCGTCGGCGGTGACGATGCGGGCGATGGTCGAGGTCCGGCCCGAGGGCTCGACGATGACGGCGTCGCCCGGGGCCACGCGGCCGCTGGCGATCAGGCCGGCAAAGCCCCGGAAATCCGAGTTCGGCCGGTTCACCCACTGCACCGCCATGCGGAACGGGGCGGCCTGCTCCTCGACGCGGACCGGGACCTCTTCGAGGTACTGGAGCAGCGGGGTGCCGGTGTACCAGGGTGCGGCGGCGCCCGGCAGCACCACGTTGTCGCCGTTCTTGGCCGAGAGCGGGATCGCCCGGATCTCGCTGAAGCCGAGGGGGCCTGCGAAGGCGTTAAAGGCCGACAGGAGCTCCTCGAACCGGGTCTGCGACCAGCCGACGAGGTCCATCTTGTTCACGGCCAGCGCCACGCGCTTGATCCCCAGCAGGGAGACCAGGAGCGCGTGCCGCCGGGTCTGCCGGGTGAGACCCTGGCGGGCATCCACCAGGATCACGGCCACGTCCGCCGTGGAGGCGCCGGTGGCCATGTTGCGGGTGTACTGCTCGTGGCCGGGGGTGTCCGCCACGATGAAGGAACGCTTGTCGGTGGAGAAGAAGCGGTAGGCGACGTCGATGGTGATGCCCTGCTCGCGCTCGGCCTGGAGGCCGTCCACGAGGAGCGCCAGGTCGATCTCGGCGCCCTGCGTGCCGTGCTTGCGCGAGTCGCGCTGCAGGGCCGTCACCTGGTCGTCGAAGATCTGCTTGGTGTCGTGCAGCAGGCGGCCGATCAGGGTCGACTTGCCGTCGTCGACGGAGCCGCAGGTGATGAAGCGCAGGACTTCCTTGTTCTGGTGGGCGGACAGGAACGCGTCGTAGCCGAAGGCTTCGGGTGACTGATGGATCGTCATCTTAGAAATAGCCCTCCTGCTTCTTGCGCTCCATGGCGCCCGCGCCGTCCTTGTCGATGACCCGGCCCTGGCGCTCCGAGGTGCGGGCGGCCAGGGTCTCGCCGATGATCTCCGGCAGGGTCGCGGCGCCGCTCTCGACGGCGCCGGTGAGGGGATAGTCCCCGAGGGTGCGGAAGCGGACCGATACCTGCTGGGGCGTCTCGCCGGGGTTCAGGGGCAGCCGGTCGTCGTCGACCATGATGAGCTGGCCCTCGCGCTCCACCACCGGGCGGGGCTTGGCGAAGTAGAGCGGCACGATCGGGATCTGCTCCTGCTCGATGTAGAGCCAGACGTCGAGCTCGGTCCAGTTCGAGAGCGGGAACACCCGCAGCGACTCACCGCGCTTCTTGCGCATGTTGTAGAGGTGCCAGGGCTCGGCGCGCTGGCGCTTCGGGTCCCAGCGGTGCTGCGCCGTGCGCAGGGAAACGATGCGCTCCTTGGCGCGCGAGGCCTCCTCGTCGCGCCGCGCGCCGCCGAAGGCCGCGTCGAACTTGTGCTTGTCCAGGGCCTGGCGCAGGGCCTGGGTCTTCATCACGTCGGTGTGCACCTCCGAGCCGTGGCTCACCGGACCGATGCCGCGGGCGAGACCGTCCTGGTTGGTGTGCACGATGAGGTCGAGGCCGAGTTCCTTCGCGCGCTGGTCGCGGAAGGCGATCATCTCCTTGAACTTCCAGGTGGTGTCGATGTGCATCAGCGGGAACGGCAGGCGCCCCGGCGCGAAGGCCTTCAGCGCCAGGTGCAGCAGCACCGAGGAATCCTTACCGATGGAATAGAGCATCACCGGGTTCTCGGTCTCGGCGACCGTCTCCCGCATGATGTGGATGCTCTCGGCCTCCAGGCGCTGGAGGTGGGTGAGCCGGGCGGACCGGCTCGCCCCTTGGGCGGTGGCCGCGTGGGTGGTGAGGGGGGCGGCGCTCATCGGGCCATCTCCAGGGCGTTCGAGGTTCGGGTCGTTTCGAAGGCGGCCGCTTCCTGGCCGGGCGCGACATTCCGTTCGGGCGATCGCTCGTCGGGTGGCTGCTCTTCGGGGGCGTGGACGTGCAAGCCGCATTCCTTCTTGGACGCCTGTTCCCACCACCAGCGGCCGGCGCGCTCGTCCTCGCCGACGCGAATCGCCCGGGTGCAGGGCGCGCAGCCGATGGAGGGGAAGCCGCGATCGTGCAGCACGTTGTAGGGCACGTAATTGTCCGCGACGAAGCGCTCGACGTCGGCGCGGGACCAGTCGGCCAGGGGGTTGATCTTCAGGAGGCCGCGCCCCTCGTCGGCCTCGGCCAGGGGCGTGTCGGCCCGGTTGGCCGACTGCCCGGCCCGCAGGCCCGTGAGCCAGCCGGCAGCGCCCGCGAGGGCCCGGCCCAGGGGCTCGACCTTGCGGAAGCCGCAGCAGGCCTGCCGGGCGGCGACCGAGTGGCGGAACCCGTTGATGCCGGACTCGGCCACGAAGCGCTCCTCGGCCTCGCGCTCGGGCGCATAGGCGCGGATGCGGATGCCGTAGGCCGATTCGGTCTCGGTCCAGGTGTCGTAGGTCTCGGGGTAGAGCCGCCCGGTGTCGAGGGTGACGATCTCGGTCCGGCCCTTGTGCATCGCGACCGCGTGCGTGAGCGCCTGGTCCTCGATGCCGAGGCTGGTGGTGAACACGATCCGGCCCGGCACCGTCGCCTCGATCAAGGCGATCCGGGCCTTCAGGTCGCGGCCCGCCATCGCGGACGCGAGGTCCCGCGCCGCGTGTTCCAGTTGAGAGCTCATGAGAGACTTCGCGATGTACCGTGGTGGAGGTGGCTTGGTGGCGAATGTGGCGATGTGACTTGTCTGGCACCTGAAATGTTCGCTATAACGAACGCTGTCAAGGCATGGCGGCCATCGATACCGGGCAACTCCCCGGTGCCGCGCCCCCATTGCCGAAACGGGCCGCAGGGGCATTCTGTTGCTCGACGAAGGAAATTCCTTCTCATTATGCGGCCACGATGTGCCGACCAGCACGTCGCCGCGTCTCACGAACCCGCGAGGCCAGCTTGGATTCGATCGACCTGAAGATCCTGGCGCTGCTGCAGCAGGACGCCACCCTGTCCATCGCCACCATCGGCGAGAAGGTCGGCCTGTCGCAGACGCCCTGCTGGAAGCGCATCCAGCGGCTGGAGGCGGACGGTGTCATCGATCGGCGCGTCGCCGTGCTCGATCCGGTGAAGCTCGGCCTGGGCCTCACCGTCTTCGTCTCCATCGAGACGGCGGATCACTCGCGCGAATGGCTGGAACGCTTCGCCGAGACCGTCTCGGCCATGCCGGAGGTGCTCGAGTTCTATCGCATGGCCGGCGACGTGGATTACATGCTCCGCGTCGTCGTTGCCGATATGCGCGCCTACGATACGTTCTATAAGCACCTCATCGCGACTCTGCCCCTCAAGAACGTGACCTCCCGGTTCGCGATGGAAAAGGTCAAGTCCACCACCGCCCTGCCCCTTCCGGCCCCGCCCGCCAACGGACGCTTCACGCCGACGCTGTCGGTGGTGGCCGGGGAATAAAATTCTCTTCCGCCCTGCACACGCAGGCAGCTCCTTCTACCGTGACGTCGTTCTGTAAAACGGACAACTCCGTTGACAGCCGGCCTCTCAGGACGACATGGCTTCCCACATGGCACGACACGCGATCATTCCCCGCACGGCTCCCTTCGGCGACACCGAACGCGCGAGCCTCGACGCCGTCCTCGGCGCCGCCTCCCCGATTCAGCGGGCCTGGCTCGCGGGCTTCCTCGCCGGCCTCGACGCCAGCGGTGCGCCGCAGGCCGCCACCGTCCCGGCCGCGCCGCCCAAGGCCGCCGAGCCGCTGACCATCCTGTTCGCGAGCGAGTCGGGCAACTCCGAGAAGCTCGCCGGCGACATGGCCAAGCTCGCCCGCAAGAACGGCTTCAAGCCGAAGGTCCTCGACTTCGCCGATCTCGACATCGCCAGCCTCGCCAAGGAGAAGCGCATCGTCGCCATCGCGGCGACCTGGGGCGAAGGCGAGCCGCCGGCCCGGGCCGTGCGCGCCTACAACGAACTGATGGCCGACGGTGCGCCGCGCCTCGACGGCGTGTCCTTCGGCGTGCTGTCCCTCGGCGACACCTCCTACGCGGAGTTCTGCGCCATCGGGAAGGCGCTCGATGCCCGCTTCGAGGCCCTGGGGGGCACCCGGGCCCATGACCGCGCCGACCTCGACCTCGATTTCGAGACGCCGGCCGCCGCCTGGATCAAGGATACCCTGAAGGCACTGGCGCCGCCCCCGAGCGCCGACAACGTCGTGGCGGTGGACTTCGCCGCGCGCGCTGCCGGCGACGAGGAAGAGGAGGCCGAGCCGAGCCGCGAGCCCCGGGTCGTGGAGGTCATCGACCACGTCAACCTGAACTCGTCGCGCTCCGACAAGGAGACGATCCACCTCGCCCTCGAATTCGAGGACGGCGCCCCCGCCTACGAGCCCGGCGATTCCCTGGAGATCTATCCGGAGAACGACCCGGCCCTGGTGGACGAGATCCTGGCGGCCACCGGCCTGTCCGGCGACGCGGCCCTGCGCCAGGCCCTGCTGGCCGAGCGCGACATCACCACCCTGTCGGCCACCACCGTCGAGCGCTTCGTCAAGGCGACGGGCCATGCCGAGGCGCAGAAACTCATCGACAGCGGCGAGGCCAAGGCCTGGATCGAGGGGCGCCACCTCATCGACCTCATCCAGAGCTTCCCGGCCACCGTCACGGCCGAGCACCTCACCACCATCACCCGGCCCCTGCCGCCGCGGGCCTATTCCATCGCGTCCTCGCGCAAGGAGGTGGGCGACGAGGTCCACCTCGTGATCGCGGCGGTGCGCTACGAGACCCACGGCCGGGCGCGCAGCGGCGTCGCCTCGACCCACGTGGCCGACCGGATCCGCAACGGCGCCAAGCTGCGGGTGAAGCTGAAGCCCAACCGGCACTTCCGCCTGCCGCAGGACCCGGCCACCGATATCATCATGGTCGGCCCCGGCACCGGTGTCGCGCCGTTCCGCGCCTTCGTGCAGGAGCGCCGCGCCGTCGAAGCGCCCGGCCGCTCGTGGCTGTTCTTCGGCGACCGGCACTTCACCCACGACTTCCTGTACCAGCTCGAGTGGCAGGACGCCCTGGAGGACGGGTCGCTGTCGCAGATCGACGTGGCCTTCTCGCGCGACCAGCCCGAGAAGGTCTACGTGCAGGACCGGATCGCCCAGCACGCCAAGGAAGTCGTCGCCTGGCTCGACGGCGGCGCCAGCTTCTACGTCTGCGGCGATGCCACCCGGATGGCCAAGGACGTGCGCAACGCGGTGGTGAAGGCCTTCCAGGACGTGAAGGCCCTCAGCCCCGCCGAGGCCGAGGCCGCCGTCGCCGCCCTGGAGCGCGCCCACCGCTACCAGCAGGACGTCTACTGAGACCCCTCCCTCCCCCTTGTGGGGAGGGACCAAGGGTGGGGGTGGCGCAGGATCGAGCGCTCGCGGTGCCTCCTGCACCACCCCCACCTCCAGCTCCTCCCCACAGGGGGGAGGAGAGTTCCCGAACCGGATGCCCGCCATGGCCGACAAGACCACCACCCGCACCTACGAGACCCCGCCCACCGACCGCCCGATCTCGGAAGCGGAAGCGGCGCGCGCCGCGGGCCTGGCCGCCAACGAACACATCAAGATCGCCAGCGGCTACCTGCGCGGCACCCTGGCGGACGGCCTCCTCAAGCACGCCACCGGCGCCATCTCCGAGGATGACGGTCAGCTCGTGAAGTTCCACGGGATGTACCTGCAGGACGACCGCGACATCCGGGCCGAGCGCACCAAGAAGAAGCTCGAGAAGGCCTACAGCTTCATGATCCGCCTGCGCATCGCCGGCGGCGTCGTCACCCCGAAGCAGTGGCTGGCCCTGGACGACATCGCCACGACCTATGCGGGCGGGGCGCTCCGGGCGACCACGCGCCAGACCTTCCAGTACCACGGCGTCATCAAGTCGAACCTGAAGCGCACGATGGCGGCCATCGACGCGACGCTCCTCGACACCATCGCGGCCTGCGGCGACGTCAACCGCAACGTGATGGCGGCGACCAACCCGGCCCAGACCGGCGCCCACAAGGCCGCCTACCAGCTCGCCAAGGACATCTCGGACTCGCTCCTGCCCAAGACCAGCGCCTGGCGCGAGATCTGGCTCGACGGCGAGCGCGTGGTCGGCGGCGAGGACGCGGCGGAGATCGAGCCGATCTACGGCAAGACCTACCTGCCCCGGAAGTTCAAGACCGTGGTCGCCGTGCCGCCCTCCAACGAGGTCGACATCTTCGCCCACGATCTCGGCTTCATCGCCATCCTCGACGAGAAGGGCGGGGTGACGGGCTGGAACGTCACGGTGGGCGGCGGCATGGGCATGACCCACGGCGAGACCGACACCTTTCCGCGCACCGCCGACGTGATGTGCTTCGTGGCGCCCGAGGATGCCCTGAAGGTGGCGGAAGCCGTGATGACGGTGCAGCGCGACTGGGGCAACCGCAAGGTCCGCAAGAACGCCCGCCTGAAGTACACCATCGAGCGCTACGGGCTCGCCGCGTTCCGGGCCGAGGTGGAGACGCGCGTCGGCAAGCCGCTCGCCGACCCGAAGCCCTTCGCCTTCACGGCCAACGGCGACCGCTACGGCTGGACCGAGGGCGACGACGGGCGCCACCACCTCACGCTCTACGTCGCCTCGGGCCGGATCAAGGACTACGAGAACGGCCCGCAGCTGCTCACCGGCCTGCGCCGGATCGCCGAGATCCACGAAGGCGACTTCCGCCTCACCGGCAACCAGAACGTCATCATCGCCAACGTGCCGTCCGAGAAGCGGGCGGAGATCGAGGCCCTGGTGGACCAGTACGGCATGCTGAAGGGCGCCAGCGCCCTGCGCCGCAACTCCATGGCCTGCGTCGCCCTGCCGACCTGCGGCCTGGCCCTGGCCGAGAGCGAGCGCTACCTGCCGAGCCTGATGGACGAGCTGGAGGCGAGCCTCGCCTCCCACGGCCTGCAGGACGACGAGATCACCATCCGGATGACCGGCTGCCCCAACGGCTGCGCCCGGCCGTTCATCGCCGAGATCGGCCTCGTCGGCCGCGGGCCCGAGCGCTACCACCTCTATCTCGGGGCGGCCTTCGACGGCTCGCGCCTCGGCAAGCTCTACGCGGAGGATGTCACCGCCTCCGAGATCAAGACCCTCCTCGGCCCGCTCTTCGCCGCCTATGCCCGGAACAAGCAGGCCGGCGAACGGTTCGGCGATTACCTGATCCGCGACGGCTACGTGACCCGGACGACCAACGGCCCGGATTTTCACGACAGCACGGGCGCGCTGAAGAGCGCCGCCTGATCCCGGAGCGCCCGGGCTCCGTGACGCCGGGAGGCCATCCCCCCCGCGGCCACGGACCCGGCGGCAATCTCCGCAAGACCAGGATAGCTGCGGCGCACCATCGGACAGTGCGGCGCGGGGACGCCCAAAGCTAACGGTCAAGCTCGAACTTCGTTAACCGGGAGCGCAACCGTTCCCGTGCCGGCCCGTTGTCTGATGAGACAGCCGGGGAGGCCCTCATGGCCAAGCATGAGATCTTGAATTTCTTCGAACATCGGCGCGACGGCGCCTGGGTCTGCGTGAAGCCCTTCACGTTGACGACCAAGAGCAGCAGCGTCGACATCCGCCAGGGCATGCGCTTCGACTACGGCAAGCGGATCGGCGGCGTCGATCTGGCCGAGTACCTGGAACAGCTGGGCTCGCAGTTCGGATCCTGATCCGTTCCGATCCGGTTCCAGCCCGAAACTGTCCGGCGCCGCGCGGTGCCGGGCCGCGTCGTGCGTCGGCAGGCCATCGGCGAGGGACGGTAGGGCGCGGCGTGTTTTTGACGCCAGCGTGGCAACAGCCTAGTTAAACGCCATGACCCGTACAGCGGCCCTCGTCCGCGACATCCCCGACGAAGCGGCCCCCACCACGCGCTGCCGCATTCTCGCGACGGCGGAAGAGGCGTTCCGGCTCGTCGGCTACCAGAAGACCACCGTCGCCGACATCGCCAAGACGCTGCGGATGAGCCCGGCCAACGTGTACCGCTTCTTCGAGTCGAAGAAGGCGATCCACGAGGCCGTCATCAAGCGCCTGATGGACGACACGGAGCAGCGGGTGGCCCAGGCCGCCGCCGCGCCGGACCGGACCGCCGCCGCGCGGATCGCCGGGGTCGTCACGGTCATGCACCAGGCCTGCGTCGAGCGTTGCGAAGCGAACCCGCGCCTCCACGAGATGGTGGAAGCGGCCATCACCGAGAGCTGGGACGTCTGCCGCGCCCATGTGGACCAGATCGGCTCGGTCCTGCGCGAACTCGTCCAGGCGGGTGTGGCGGCCGGCGAGTTCGACGTCGCCGATCCGTCGACCGCGGCGGCCTGCATCCATACCGCCGTCATCCGCTACTGCCATCCCGCCCTGGTCAGCCATTACCCGGACGCGGGTGCCCCGCCCCTCGACGCGATGATCGCCTTCCTGCTGGGAAGCCTGCGCGCCAGGAGCTGAACCCCTATCGCATCTCCGCGACGATGCCCTGCGCCACCGCGCGGGGGTCCGCCGCCTGGGTGATGGGACGCCCCACCACGACGTGATCGATCCCGATCCGGCGCGCCCCGCCGGGCGTCATGACGCGCTTCTGGTCGCCCGCCTCGGCGCCCGCCGGCCGGATGCCGGGGGTGACGATGGCGCGGTCCGCCCCGATCCGGGCGCGCACCGCCGGGGCCTCGGCGGCGCTGCAGACGATGCCGTCGATCCCGGCCTCCGCCGCCTGGCCGGCGCGCCGGGCCACGAGGTCCGCCACCGGCAGGGCATAGCCCGCCTCCACCGCATCGGCGTCGTCGTAGGAGGTCAGCACCGTGACGGCGAGGATCCGGGGGCCGTTCGCACCCCGGCCCCGGATCGCCGCCCGCATGGTCTGCGGATAGGCGTGGACGGTGAGGAAGGTGGCGCCGAGGTCGGTGAGGGCCCGGACCCCCTCCTCCACGGTGTTGCCGATGTCATGGAGCTTGAGGTCGAGGAAGACCTTGTGGCCGGCGGCGGCCAGGCGCGGCACCAGGGCGAGCCCGCCCGCATAGGCCAACCGGTAGCCGATCTTGTAGAAGGTCGCCGCATCACCGATCCGGTCGACCAGACGTTCGGCCTCGTCCACGGTGCCCACGTCGAGGGCGACGATCAGGCGGTCGCGCGGGTCCAGCAATGCGGTCATGGGGCTCTCCAGTTTCGCCGCGAGCGATCCCGCGCAGGGCCGTTCCTGTCAACGGGCGATCCCGCCGGGGGGAACGCCGTCAACGGGGCGCCATCGCCCGCGCCACCTCGGCCTTCAGGACCGGCAGCAGCTCGGCCTCGTACCAGGGATTGGCCTTGAGCCAGCCGCTGTTGCGCCAGGAGGGATGGGGCAGCGGCAGAACCCGCGGCGTGCCGGGGCTCGCCAGGATCTCGCGCCAGCGCCGGACCGTGTCGGTGAGCCCGGCCTTGGAGCGGCCGAGATGCCAAGCCTGCGCGTATTGCCCGATCACCAGGATGAGTTCGAGGTTCGGCAGGCCGGCGAACAGCTCGTCCCGCCAGCGCTCGGCGCATTCCCGGCGCGGGGGTTTGTCGCCCCCCTTCGCGTCGTAGCCGGGAAAGCAGGCCCCCATGGGTACGATGGCAAGGCGGCGCGCGTCGTAGAAGGCCGCCTCGTCGAGGCCGAGCCAGTCCCGCAGGCGGGTGCCCGAGGGATCCATGAAGGGGATGCCGCTCTTGTCGGCCCGGTTGCCGGGCGCCTGGCTCGCGACGCAGAGCCGGGCCGAGGCCAGGCCCTGGACGATGGGGCGCGGCTCCTGCGGCAGGGGCGCGCCGTAGCGCGGCGCATCCCGGCAGATCCGGCAGGCGCGCAGGCGCGCCACGGTGGCGTCGAAGGGCGTCTCGATGGGCTTGATCTCGGAGAGCATGATGCCCTCCGAGATAGGCGGCGCCGGAGCCGCGGGCGAGGGCCCGTGTCGTCGCGCCGGCTCAGGCCCCCTTCAGGCCGCTGAGGTCGAGGGGCAGCGAGCGCAGGCGCTGGCCGGTGGCGGCGAAGATCGCGTTCGAGATCGCCGGGGCGATGACGGGCACGCCGGGCTCGCCGATGCCGGTGGGCGCGGCGGTGGAGGGCACGATGTGGACCTCGACCACCGGCATCTCGCTCATCCGGGTCGGCTCGTAGGCGTCGAAGTTCTTCTCCTGCACCACGCCGTCCTTGAGCGTGATCTTGTTGCGCAGGACCGAGGACAGGGCGAAGCCCACGGCGCCCTCGACCTGGGCGCGGATCACGTCCGGGTTGACCGCGATGCCGACATCCACCGCCGCCACGATGCGGTTCACCTTCACCTTGGCGTCCTCGGCCGTCACGTCCGCCACCATGGCCACGTAGGAGCCGAAGGATTCGTGCGCCGCGACGCCGAGGCCGCGATTCTTGTCTCGATTCTTGTCGGCGCCCTTCTTCGGATCCCAGCCGGCCTTCTCGGCGGCGAGCTTCAGGGTGGCGGAGAGGCGCGGCGCGCCCCCCAGCAGCCCGAGGCGGTAGGCGACGGGATCGGCGCCGGCCGCGTGGGCGAGCTCGTCGATGAACACCTCCATCGCCTGGGCGGTGTGGGTGTGGCCCACCGAGCGCCACCACAGCACCGGCACGCCCTCGCGGGCGTTGTGGACCTCGAAGCGGTAGGCGGGCAGCGCGTAGGGGGTGTCCGAGGCGCCCTCCACCGTGGTCGCGTCGACGCCGTCCTTCACGATCATGGTCTCGAAGGCGGTGCCGATCATGATCGACTTGCCGATGGTCCGGTGCTCCCAGCCCGTGATCCCGCCCTTGGCGTCGAGGCCGGCGCGGAGGCGGTGGACCACCATCGGCCGGTAGAAGCCGCCGGCCATGTCGTCCTCGCGGGTCCAGACGAGGTGGACGGGAGCCTTGCCGCCGGTGGCGCGGACGATGGAGGCGGTCTCGGCGAAGTAGTCGGCGCCCGGGGTCGCGCGCCGGCCGAAGGAGCCGCCGGCCCATTGCGTGTGCAGCCGGACCTTGTCGGTGGTCACCCCGAGCGTGGCCGCCACCACGGCCTGCTCGATCGTCTGGAGCTGGCAGCCGGCGAAGACGTCGTAGGTGCCGTCCGAGGCCTTCTCGATGGTGGCGTTCAGGGGCTCCATCGCTGCGTGGGCGAGGTAGGGGAAGGTGAACTCGGCCTCCAGCACCTTGGCCGAGCCGGCGATCGCGCCGGCGGCGTCGCCCTTCTTCGAGGCGACGAGGCCGGGCGTCTCCAGGCGCTTGCGGTGATCAGCCAGGATCGCGTCGGACGAGCGGGTCTCGGCCGCGCTGTCGTCCCAGGTGATCTTGAGCGCCTCGCGGCCCTTCATAGCCGACCAGGTGTCACGCGCCAGCACCGCGACGCCGGTAGGGATCGTGAGCACGTCGACCACGCCCGCCACCGCGCGGGCGGCCTTGTCGTCGACGGTCTTCACGGTGCCGCCGAAGCGGGGCGCATGGGCCACCACCGCGGTCAGCTGCCCGGGGCGGCGGATGTCGAGGGAGTAGATCGCCGTGCCGTCGGTCTTGGCCACAGAATCGGTCCGCGGCACCTTCTTGCCGATGAGGGTGAACTGGCTCGCCTCCTTGAGGCGCGGTTCCTTCGGCACCGGCTGGGCCGCGGCGGCTTCCGCGAGTTCGCCGAACCGGGCCTGCCGGTTCGAGGCCGCGTGGCGCACCGTGCCGGATTCGACCGTGATCTCGGAGGCCGGGACCGTCCAGCGCTCGGCGGCCGCCGCCACCAGCATGGCGCGGGCGGCCGCCCCCGCCTTGCGCAGCTGGACCCAGGAATTGGCGATGGCGGTGGAGCCGCCGGTGCCCTGGACGGGGCCGAAGGCGAAGTTGTTGTAGAGCGTGGCGTCGGCCGGCGCGAAGGTGGTGCGGATGGTGGCCCAGTCCGCATCGAGCTCGTCGGCCAGGATGGTGGCGAGGCCGGTGGTGTTGCCCTGGCCCATGTCGAGGTGCTTGATCACCACCGTCACGGTGTCGTCGGCGGCGATCCGCACGAAGGCGTTCGGCATCGGCGGCAGGGCCGAGAGGTCGGGGCCGGGGGCGGCCTGGGCGAACTTCGCCGGGTCGAGGGTGAAGCCGATGACGAGGGCCCCGGCGGCCACGGTGGCGCCGCCCAGGAAGGCGCGGCGGGACGGCACGGGCGGGGCGGCCTGACGGACCTTCAGCATGGGGGGCTCCAGTTCAGACGCGAGAGTCGGAAAGATCGGGAATTCGGGGTCGCGGCGGGCCTGAGGCTCAGGCGAGGGTTCGCGCCGCCTCGTGGATCGCCGCGCGGATGCGCTGGTAGGTGCCGCAGCGGCAGACGTTGCCGTCCATGGCCCCGTCGATGTCGGCATCGGTGGGCTTCGGGTTCCCGGACAGGAGGCCGATCGCCGACATGATCTGGCCGGACTGGCAGTAGCCGCACTGGACCACGTCGAGGCCGCGCCAGGCGGTGCGCACCGCTTCGGCGACCTTGCCGGAGACGCCCTCGATGGTGGTGATCTGGGCCGCCCCCACATCGCCGATGCGGGTCTGGCAGGCGCGGACGGGCTGGCCGTCGAGATGGACCGTGCAGGCGCCGCACTGGGCGATGCCGCAGCCGTACTTGGTGCCGGTCTGGTTGAGGTGGTCGCGCAGCGCCCAGAGGAGCGGCATCTCCGGGTCGGCATCGACCTCGTGGGAGACCCCGTTGACGGTGAGTTTCAGCATCTCGGCCTCCCGATTGCAGTTTGGAACGAGGCTAAGCGTTGCTTGATCGTAACCATGTGCGGCAGCACACCCCGGCAGACCGCATTCCATCGCCGCACCGTGGCCAAGCGCCCCTGAAATCCTTGCCGGAATCCTGTTCACAGGCCGCCGCCGTGATGCGGATTCCGACAATCCGCCCGGTTCCGGCAGGCGCTTCTTAACATATCCGGCGCAGGTTCCGAGCGGTTGTATCCCGGCCTCTCCGCGGTCCCGATCTCGACCGCGACGCCCCCTCCGACTCCTCGCGACGGTGATGACCGACCTGACTGCCGAGATGATTCAGCGCGGCCGCGGCCCCTCCGCCCAGGAGGCGGCCCGTCGACGCGAGGTGGCGCGCGACATGCGATCGGCGCGGGAGAAGCTCACCTCGACGAGCGGGCTGGAACGTGCCTTCGACTACGAGCTGATCCGGGTCTACGCGCAGTACCGATCGGGCGCGGTCATCCCCCTGGCGCTGCTCGGCCTCGCGGTGGCGGGGATCGCGGCGGTCTGGACCCCGCCGGCCCTCGCGGCGGGCTGGGGGCTGTGCCTCCTGGCGACGGTGACGGTCTCCAAGCTGCTCACGCGCCGCTTCCTGGCCCAGGACCCGGACCTCGTCTCGGTGCGGAGCTGGCGCCGCACCTTCATGGCCGCGGAGTTCCTCCAGAGCACGGCCTGGGCGATGATGGTGCTGGTCGGCGCCTCCGGGGCGCGGACCTTCGTGCTGTTCGGCCTCGTCATCGTGGCCGCCATGGCGACGATGCTGGCCGCGACCCTGCCGGCCGCCGCCGGGGCCGCCCTGGTGCCCCTGTGCATCGCCGCCCTCTCGCTCCTGGCGGTGTCCCAGGACATGAACACGATGATGCTGGTCACCATGGTGGTCGGCGCGCAGCTGTTCTTCCTCGGCCTCGGGCGCCGCGTCTACGCCTCCACGGTGGAGGCGCTGCAATCCCAGGCGGAGAAGGATTCGATCTTCGGCGAGCTCGAGCAGGCCAAGGCCAATTCCGACGAGGCCCGCCGCCGCGCCGAGGAGGCCAACCTCGCCAAGTCCCGCTTCCTGGCCACCATGAGCCACGAGCTGCGCACGCCGCTCAACGCCATCCTGGGCTTCTCCGAGGTGATGAAGAACGAGGTGTTCGGCGTCCACGTCGCGCCTTCGTACAAGGAATACGCCTCCGACATCCACGACAGCGGGATGCACCTCCTCAACCTGATCAACGAGATCCTCGACCTCTCGCGCATCGAGGCCGGGCGCTACGAGCTCAACGAGGAGGCGGTTCAGCTCGGCCACGCCGTGGAGGAGTGCCGCCACATGATGGGCCTGCGCGCCCGCGGCAAGAACCAGGTCGTCCACGAGTTCATCGACGGCAGCCTGCCCCGGCTCTGGGCCGACGAACGGGCCCTGCGCCAGATCGTGCTGAATCTCCTGTCGAACGCGGTGAAGTTCACGCCGCCGGGGGGCGAGATCACCATCAAGGTCGGCTGGACCTCGTCCGGGGGCCAGTACGTCAGCGTGAAGGACAGCGGCCCCGGCATCCCCGAGGACGAGATCGGCACCGTGATGTCGTCCTTCGGACGCGGGTCGCTGGCGATCAAGACGGCCGAGCAGGGCTCGGGTCTCGGCCTGCCCATCGTGAAGGGCCTCGTCGACCTGCACGGCGGCAACTTCCAGCTGAAGTCGAAGCCGCGCGAGGGCACCGAGGTCGTGGTGATCTTCCCCGCGAGCCGCGTGATGGAGACCCTGCCGGCGCTGGAAGTGCCGGGGGAATCCCAGGCCGCCCCCGCCGAGAAGCGTGCCCGGGCCGCCTGAGGGCGTCAGCCCGCGCTGCGCTCCGAGACCCCGGCCTGGGCGAAGGTCGCCATGTCCCGGTGGCAGGCGAGCGCGCCCTTGAGGAGGCCCAGGGCCAGGGCCGCGCCGGAGGCCTCGCCGAGGCGCATCCCGAGGGCCAGCAGCGGCACGAGGCCCAGGCGCTCCAGCACGTCCGCATGGGCCCCCTCCGCCGAGACGTGCCCGGCGAGGCAGTGGTCGAGGAGCGTCGGGTCGAGCCGGTGCAGGAGCGCGGCGGCGGCGGTCGCCACATAGCCGTCGAGCACCACCGGCACCCGCTGCAGGCGGGCCGCCAGGATCGCCCCCGCCATGGCGGCGATCTCGCGGCCGCCGAGGCGCGCCAGGATCTCCAGGGGATCGTCGAGGTGGCCGGCATGCTGGGCGAGGGCCGCCTCCACGGCCGCGACCTTGCGGGCGAGCCCCGCCGCGTCGACGCCGGTTCCGCGCCCGACCCAATGGGCGGCCTCTCCCCCGTAGACGGCCGCGTAAATCGCCGCCGCCACGGTGGTGTTGCCGATGCCCATCTCGCCCAGCGCCAGGCAATCGGTCCCGGCGGCCACCGCCTCCATCCCGAACGCCATGGTGGCGACGCAGGCCTTCTCGTCGAAGGCCGGCCCGACCGTGATGTCGCCCGTGGGCATGTCGATGGCGAGGTCGAACACCTTGAAGCCGAGGCCGTAGGCGGCGCAGATCTGGTTGATCGCCCCGCCGCCGGCCGCGAAGTTGTCGAGCATCTGGCGGTTCACCGCATCCGGGAAGGCCGAGACGCCCCGGGCGGTGACGCCGTGGCTGCCGGCGAAGACGCAGACGAGGGGACGGTCGAGGCTCGGCTGGCCCTTGCCCTGCCAGGCGGCGAGCCAGGAGACGAGATGTTCCAGGCGCCCCAGGGAGCCGGCGGGCTTGGTCAGGGTGGCGTCGCGCTCGGCCACCATCGCCACCGCGTCCCGGTCCGGCCCCGGCAGGGATTCGACGAGGCGGCGGATGTCGCCGAAGGGGCTCTCGGGGGCGGTCGTCTCGGAGGTCATGGAGCGATTCCGGTGGCCGGCCCCGGTGCCAGGATGGCGGGCCGCCCGTCGCGGGAGCTATAACGCTCCGGGCACGGGTGGTGAAGGCGAGGCAGGGTCGCGATGAACGAGGAGGCCGAACCCGCCTTTCCGGGGGCCCGCCTGGCCTACGACCTGGCGGGCTGCCTGCGCTTCTACTCCCGCCTGCCCGTGCCGGCGCTGCCCGGCGAGGGCGACCCGCACGCGGTCCCGGACTTCCGCACCCTCCCCCGGATGCTGCCCCTGGCGGGCTTCCTCCTCGGCCTGCCCGGAGCCGGGGTGCTGCTCGCCGCCTGGGGCCTCGGCCTCGGGCCCTTCCTCGCCGCCGCCCTCGCGGTGACGGCGGGCGTCCTGGTGACGGGGGCCCTGCACGAGGACGGCCTCGCCGACGTCGCCGACGGATTCGGCGGCGGGACCACGCCCGCCCGGCGCCTGGAGATCATGCGCGACAGCCGCATCGGCGCCTATGGCGGCGTCGCCCTGATGCTGTCCCTGGCCCTGCGGATCGGCGCCCTGGCGACGCTCCTCGACCGGGTCGAGCTCCTGGCGGCGCCGGCCCTGCTGCTGGCCGCCGCGCTCTCGCGAAGCGCCGCCCTGGCGCCCCTCGCCCTGCTGCCGCCCGCCCGTGCGGACGGCGCCGGCGCCGCCGTGGGACGTCCGAGCCGGCGGACCCTGGCCACCGCCGGGGCCCTCACCCTCCTCGTCGCCCTGGTGGCCCTGGTCCTCGGCCTTCCAGTGCCCGGCCTCGTCCTGATGCTCGGCCTCGGCCTCGGCGCGTCCCTCGCGGTCACCGCCCTGGCGCGACGGATGATCGGCGGGCAGAGCGGCGACGTGGTCGGTGCCGCCCAGCAGGCGGCCGAGATCGCCGCCCTCATCGGTCTCCTGGCGGCGGTCCCCGCCTGATCCGCGGCCGGACTTGATCCGGACGCCATGGCCCTGGCATGGACAGGGGCGATGACCCAGCTCCGCCCCAAACCCTCCAGCCCCTGCACGAAGCTCTGCCTCCTCGATGCGGCCACCGGCCTGTGCGAGGGCTGCGGCCGGACCCGCGACGAGATCGCCCTCTGGGGCTCGATGTCGGAGCCCCAGCGCCGGGCGGTGATGGCCACGCTCGACGCACGCCTGCGGAACGCCTTCCCGACCCGGGCCCCGGCCCCGGCGGCGTCATGATCCTGGTCGGACTGCTCATCCTGGGCGGCGCCCTGGCGGTGCTGCTCCTGTCCGATGACACCCAGCGCATCGCCGGGATGGAGCCGGACCAGTTTGCCCAGCTCGCCATGAGCGCCGGCCTCCTCGCCGTGGTGGCGGCGGGATTCTGGCACCAGTTCCGGGGCCGCGTGAGCGCGAACCTGACGGCCCTGCTGCTCTGGGGCGCCCTCGGGGCCGCCCTGGTGGCCGGCTACGCCTACCGCGACGACGCCCGGATCATCGGCGACCGGATGCTCGGGGCCTTGCGCCCCGGCAGCGCGGTGACGGGGTCGGACGGCACGGTGACGATCACCCGGCGCAGCGACGGCAACTTCCACGTCCGGGCCGAGGTGAACGGCCAGCCCCAAGGCTTCCAGTTCGACACCGGCGCCAGCTCCGTGGTGCTCACCGCCGAGAGCGCGGCCGCCCTCGGCATCCGCCCGGCGGAGTCCGAATTCAGCGTCCGGGTCTCCACCGCCAACGGCGTCACCGTGGCGGCCCCGGCCTTCCTCGACAGCCTCCGGGTCGGGGGTATCGTCGCGCGGCGGGTCCCGGCCCTGGTGAGCCGGCCGGGAGCCCTGCGCGAAAACCTCCTCGGCATGAGCTTCCTCGACCGCCTCGCTTCCTTCGAGGTCCGCGGGGACCGGCTGGTGCTGCGCGGCCGCTGAGGTTCTTCGCCGAAGGAGACGCCGCCCGGCCGACGGGGCGGGCGGCGTCTTCGCGTCTCCGACCCGGCCGGTCGCGTCTCAGAACCGGTAGGTGAAGCTGCCCTTCACCGCGTGGTCCTGGCCGCGTTCGCCGACCTGGCCGGTATAGGCCACGCCCAGGGTGGTGGCGCGGTCCACCCGCACGTCGAGGCCGGCCTCGGCCACCAGCGCGTCCCGGCCGATCGGCGTGCCGGCCACGAGGAAGCTCGGACCGGTGCCGAAGCCGAGGAGCGCCTTTGGCACCACGTCGCCATAGGCCCGGCGATAGCCCATCAGACCGTGCAGGGACACCGGCGCCCCGGAGCCCAGGCCCAGGTCCAGGCTGGTCTGGCCGCGCACGCCCACCGTGGAGGTCGCCACCTCGGTGGTCTGCGCCGCGCCCGTCAGGGCGGCGAGCCCCCCGGTCTCGGCGAAGCGGTCGCGCCCGATCGACACGTAGGCCCCGCCCACGAAGGGCTCGAGGTAGGTCGGCTGCAGGGCGGACGCCTGGAGCGCGAGCGCCGGCGCCGCACCCAGCACGATCCGGTATCCGATTTCGCCGAAGCCCTGCAGGGTGGAGCCGCCGATGCGGGCCGTGTCGCTGTCGGAGACGCCCGCGAAGGTCACCGCCCGGCGCAGGCGGCTCGCCTGGTCGGCATAGACCGCGCCGAGGCGCAGAGCGAAGGCCCCCCGCGCGAAGCCGCCATAGACGCCGCCGAAGCCGCTCTCGATCGTGCCGGACGCGAGCCGTCCGGCGCTGTCGAGGCTGGTCAGCGTGTAGCCGCCCGTGAACCCGAGGCGGAAGCCGGCTTCGAGGCGCAGATCGGCGCCGAGCACGAAGCCGGAGGTCTGGCGCGCCAGGGACGCGGCGTTGCCGTCACCGCGGGCCTGGCCGAAGCTGCCGAAGCCCTGACCCCAGAGCCCGAACACCTGCGGATCGAGTACCCGCATGGGCACGGGCACCACCGGGGCGGCCCGGCCCGGCAGGTCGGCGGTGTAGGTCGCCGGAAGGGCGCCGTAGTCGGCGGCCTCGCCTGCGCCCCAGCGCAGGCGGTCGAGGATCGCTTCGCGCACGAAGAAGGCGGTCTCGAACTGGGCGCCGGCCGCGCTGGCGTGGATGTCGCCGGTAAGCGCCCCGAAGGCGGCGCGGGCCTCGGGCGTGCTCAGCCCGACGGTGCGGCCGTAGAGGGCGGCGCCCGCCCCGGCCGCCTGGATAGCGTCGGCGACGCTGCCCTGGTTGCGGGTCTGGGCGATGGTGGAGAAGGCGACGTCGTTGCGGGTCAGGGTCAGGTCGACCGCGTTCGCGCCATAGCCCAGGGTGGGCGTCAGGAAGGCGAAGTTGGCGGTGACGCCGGAGAACTGGCCCTGCACGCCGCCGCCGGCGGTCAGGACGGTGTAGCGGGTGCGCGGATCGTAGGCGCCGTCGGCCGCCAGCACCTGGACGGTGCCGCCCGACAGCGTCGCGGTCCCCGCCACGGCGAGGCGGTCGGCCTGGCCGGCGGCGTTGGCCTCGACACGGAGGGTGGTGCCGGCGGCGAAGGCGGCGTTGCCGGCCACGTTCAGGGTGCCGATGGAATTGCCCGGCGCCACCACGGCCCCGGACTGGGCCACGAGCCCGCCCACCGTGCCGGCGCCGCCGAGAAGACCGCCCGTGCCCACCGTGACGGTCCCCGCGATGGTGCCGTTGGCATAGAGGGCCCCGGTCTGGCCGATGGTGACGTCGGTGGCGACACGGTCGCTCGCGGCCATCGACAGCGTGCCGACGACGTTCCGGAAGTAGCCGGCGGCGCTGTAGAGGTCGATGCGCGCCCAGTAGCTCAGCGGCATGCCGTAGAAGGCGCTGAGCGCGTTCGTCTCGGTGTTGACGATGATCTGATTGATCGTGCTGTCCTGGAGCGCGCCATAGAGGCCGCCTTTCGGCGCGATCTGCGCGGCCGCGCTGCTGCTACCGCCATACAGAGGCGCAAGCAGAATGGCGGCATCCGGCCCGCCGGCAGGTGCGGCTTCGCGCGGCGCCTCGGCGAAGGTGAGGACCGGCAAACCATAGGTCAGGCGCGACTGGTACAAGGCCTGATTGGCGGCGGACGGGAGATAGGGGTTGCCCCCCGTGTTGGCCGCGCTCGTGGCGCAGGTCGCGACGGCGGCGCCGCAGCCGGCCGACAGGTAGCTCTGGAGTTCGCCCTGGGCCTGGGTGAAGAGCGAGGTCAGGTTGATGGCCGTGCCGGTGGTGGCGGCATTGTCGATATAGGCCGGGTTGGTGAAGGCCTGCGCGAGATTATAAGCCGAGAAGGCGCGACTTCCGATGATGTCGAGCGGATAATGGACGCCGAGCACGATGCGGCTGTCGCCGTATTCCGAGCCGCGCATGAGCATGCTCTGGTAGAGCGACGGCGTCAGCATGCCGAGCAGAATCGAGTCGGTAATCCCGTAATTGGTGTGGCCGCTGGGGAACGAAGGGTTGGTGGTCAGGCCATTGATCGAGGTCGGATCGAACGGGTCGATGCCCTTCGGACGGACCTGGACCGGGCGCGAACTCCCGTAGACGTCCTGTCCGGCTTGCGTGTTGGTCACGCCGGCAGCGATATCGAGGACGCTCGTCGTCGCGTTGGGCAGCCCGTTGTAGCGGGGCAGCGTGTATCCGGCAGGCGCGACGGCGGGAACCGGGACATAGCCGGCCGGCGTCACGCTCGGGTTGTTGGCCGCACCGTTGGCGAAGTAGTTCTTCGCGACGCCCAGATCGGAGCTGGTAAACTTGTAGGCCCGGTTCAGGAAATCAAAAGTCCGGGCCAGCGGTCCCGTCGTGTCCGTGCTGGCGCGGATGCCCTGCTGATAGAGCGGACCCAGCACCGGGCCGTAACCACCCACCGGCTGGATCGGGTTGATCGTGCCCGGCACTCCCGGATTGCTCTGGATGGCCTGGAGCGGGAGGCCGCCGGCCAGATTGTCGGCCGGTCCGAGCTTCACCACCGATCCGTCGACCAGGGTGATCGAGCCGAGGAAGGGGGTGCCGCCCGGGAGGGCCTTGCCGCTGATGGCGAGGGCGCGCTGGTCCGGCGTCGACTGGTTGTTGATGGCGATGGCTTGCGAGAGGTTGCCTTGCAGCGTCGCCTGGCCAATCGCACTGGCGTTCAGGGACAGGAACGGTGCGAGCAGGTTCAGCACATTGGCATTGGACGGCGTGATAGTCGCGGTCTGTGCCTGCGCAGAGGCTATACCCGATGCCGCGAGAATGATGGCCGCACTCGAAACACTGTATTGGAATCGCATCGTTCGCCCCATCGAATCCGCTGGTCGGATCGATGGTTGAAATACCGAAAACTACAGCCGTAAATTGTTCATAATGATGCCACAATCTAAGCTGTGATCTTGCGTGCCATATCAGCAACAATCGCAATGCACTTCCTGAATATTGCGCCAGCAAACAAGAAGACGCCCGCTTCTAGTTATAGAGGCCCGGACGGGGAGGCTCAGGCGGCATCCTGTGCCCCGTCCCTGTCCGGAATGGCCGGATCGGAAGCCTGACCGCCGCGGGAGACCCGATTCACTGCCTCCCGCAGGGTCGCGAGGCCGGCCTCGGGCTGGAGGCCGAAGGTGGAGAGATGCCGGCGATAGGCGCGCGCGCCCGGGCGGCCGTTGAACAGGCCGAGCATGTGTCGGGTCACCGCGTGCAGGCGCACGCCCTCCTGCAGCATTCCGGCGAGGACGGGCTCGAAGGCCGCGATCGCGGCGAACGGGTCGGCCGCCGGGGCGGGCTCGCCGAACAGGACCGGATCGACGTCGAGGAGGATCGCCGGGTCGCTGTAGGCGGCCCGGCCGATCATGACGCCGTCGACCTCCGCCAGACGGGCGACCGCGTCCGCGAGGGTGGCGATGCCGCCGTTGATGGCGATGGGCAGCGTGGGATGGGCCCGCTTCAGCCGGGCCACCCGCGGATAGTCGAGGGGCGGCACGTCGCGGTTCTCCTTGGGCGACAGGCCCTGGAGCCAGGCCTTGCGGGCATGCACCACGAGGCCGTCGACGCCGGCCGCGACCACGGCGTCCGCGAGGGCGTCGAGGGCCCGCTCGGGGTCCTGGTCGTCGACGCCGATGCGGCACTTCACCGTGACCGGCACCGACACGGCCGCCTTCATGGCGGCGACGCAGTCGGCCACCACGGCGGGCTCGCGCATCAGGCAGGCGCCGAAGCGCCCGTCCTGAACCCGGTCGGACGGGCAGCCGACGTTGAGGTTGACCTCGTCGTAGCCGAAATCCTCGGCGATGCGGGCGGCGTGCGCGAGGTCGGCCGGATCTGAGCCGCCGAGCTGCACCGCCACCGGGTGCTCCAGCGCGTCGAAGCCGAGCAGCCGGTCGCGCGGGCCGTGGATGACCGCCCCGGTGGTCACCATCTCGGTGTAGAGGCGGGCGTGCCGCGACAGGGTGCGGTGGAAGGCCCGACAGTAACGGTCGGTCCAGTCCATCATGGGGGCGACGGAGAAGCGGAGGTCGCGGGCGATCATCCGGCGGACATAACGGTCCGCGCCGCCGGCTTCAACGCGGGGCGGCTCCGCTCAGTGGTCGTGCTTGCAGTCCGGCCCGTGCACGTGGCCGTGCGCGCCGTGCTCTTTGGCAGGGTCTTTGGCACGATCGTGCGCGTGGGCATGATCGTGCCCATGGGAATGGGTGTGCGCGTGATCATGGCCGTGATCATGGTCATGCCCCGCATGGGTATGGCCGTGATCGTGATCCGCGTGGTCGTGCGCGTGGTGCCCGTGATCGTGATGATCGTGGCCGCACTGGCTGTGGTCGTGGGCGGCGCGCTCGGGCTTGAAGGCGCGGGTGACCGGCGTGGCGGCGCAGCCCTGGCCGCGCACCAACTCGGCGGCGCTGCGGGGCACGTAGAGCACCTCGGCGGCGATCTCGGCCGGCACGTGGCTGCCGCCGAGCTGCCAGGCGAGGCGCAGGAGCCGGGCCGGGTTCTCGGCACGGACCTCGAGGAGCGGCTCGCCGGCGGCGCGGATCGCGACGAGGCGCCCGTCCTCCAGGCGCAGGGCATCGCCGTCCTCGAAGGCCGCCGCCTTGGCGAGCGCGAGGGTCAGGCTCAGCCCGCCTTCCCCGGTCAGGCTGTCCGGGGGGGCCTGCCGGGCGGCATGGTCGAGCACGATCGTGTCGACGATCGCATCGGCGCGGACGGCGACCTTGCGGACGATGGCGGTGGCGCGCTGCATGGAGTCCTCGCGGCGGGATGGGCGGACGGCGCCGCCCGGATGGGCCCTGATCGGCGCATCACTAGAGGGTTTTTCGACGAAACGGAAAGGCGGGACGGAACCTGAGCCGTTTCGCGTGCATTTCTCGCGCGGAATGCTTAAGCTCGGGCGGCACGAACATCACGGCCGAAGGCCGGGTCACGACGACGCACAAGGGAGTCTCGGAACCATGAAGAAGCTCATCGCCGCCACCCTCGCGGGTGCTCTCGCCCTCTCGGTCGGCGCCTGCAACACCCCGCAGGACCGCGCCCTCGGCGGCGCCGGCCTCGGCGCCCTCGCGGGTGCCGCCATCGGCGGTGCCGCCACCGGCCGCGCCGGCGGCGCGCTCGCGGGTGCCGCCATCGGCGGTGCCGGCGGTGCCATCGTCGGCGCCTCCACCGCCCCGCGCTGCCCCTACGGCACCTACCGCGACGCCTACGGCGACGTGTACTGCCGCTGAGACCCGGCAGCGCGCGGCCCGGAACGGCCGCGCCGGACCATCAGGCTCCCTCTCCCCCGAGAGGGAGCCTTTTTGTGAGACGGCGAATCACGCGCCTCGGGCGGCGTCCCGCGCGATCCAGGCCAGCATGCCCGCCGCAGCCGCGCGGCCCGAGGCGAAGGCCCCCTGGAGGAGGTAGCCCCCCGTCGGGGCCTCCCAGTCCAGCATCTCGCCGGCCACGAAGGTGCCGGGCCGCCGGACGAGCATGAAGCCGGCATCGACGTCGCCGAAGTGGACCCCGCCCGCCGTGGAGATCGCCCGGTCGAGGCCGCGCGGCGCCAGGAGACGGAGCGGTACCGCCTTGATCAGGGCCGCCAGGGCCTCGGCGGCCACGGGCAGCGGGTGGGCCGCCTCGCGCAGGAGGCCGATCCCCACGGGCGTCAGCGCCGCGGCCTTGCGCAGGCGGTTGGCGAGGGAGAGCCCGGGTTTCGGATCGCGGAGCGCCCGTGCCAGCGCGGCCTCCTCCACGTCCGGCCGGAGATCGATCTCCAGCCGGGCCTCGCCGCGTTCGGTGGCGGCCCGGATTCGATGTGCGAGGGCGTAGATCGCCCCGCCCTCGATCCCGTCGGCGCTGATCACGGCCTCGCCCCGCACGCGGATCCCGTCGAGGCTGAGGGCGATCCGCTTCAGGGGCGTGCCGGCGAAGCGCGCGGAGAAGACCGGCGACCAGGCCACGGTGAACCCGACATTGGCGGGCTTGAGGGGCGCCACCGCGATGCCGTCCCGTTCGAGCAGGGGCACCCAGGCCCCATCGGAGCCGAGGCGCGGCCAGCTCGCGCCGCCGAGAGCCAGGAGCACCGGGCGGTGCGCGGGCTCGACCCGTCCGTCCGGGGTTTCGAAGACCGGGCCGCCCGCGTCCGACCAGCCGGTGAAGCGGTGACGGGTGCGGATGCGGACGCCCAGCCCGTCGAGGCGCTGGAGCCAGGCCCGGAGCAGCGGCGAGGCCTTGAAGGCCTCGGGAAAGACGCGGCCGCTCGACCCGACGAAGGTCGGCTGGCCGAGGTCGTCGCACCAGGCGCGCAGGGCGCTCGGCGGAAACGCCGCGATCGCCCCGGCGAGGGCGTCCTCAGCCGGCTGGTAGCGCGCCAGGAAGGCCGGCAGCGGCTCGGAATGCGTGAGGTTGAGCCCGCCGCGTCCCGCGATGAGGAATTTGCGCCCCACGCTCGGCATCCGGTCGTAGAGGGTCACGGCGTGGCCGGCGCGGGCCAGAATCTCCGCCGCCGCGAGGCCGGCCGGGCCGCCGCCGATCACGGCAGGCCCGTTCAGGCCCGGGCCGTTGCGTTCGCTGTCAGTCATGCATCCTGGGAAGCCGGCGGGGGTCGGCCCTGTCAAGCGTGACGGCGCGATGCCCTTGATTCGCCCGGTTCAGAGTCCCAACTGCGCCTCATCGGCTGCGGGCCCCTCTGGCGGGATGCTGCATGATGCGTTCCGTGATGTCGGAGCCGATGCTTTCTCTCCTCAAGAAGCATCGACGGTCCTGCGTCATGATTGATTTTCTGTCTTACGAGTGGCTCGGCAAGCCCGTGTGGATGTGGCTCGGGTTTCACGCCCTCGTGGCCGGGTTGCTGGCCTTCGATCTCGGACTCCTGCATCGCGACAAGAACCACGAGATCGGCGTGAAGGAGAGCCTGCTCCTGACGCTGTTCTACTTCACCCTGGGCATGATCTTCGGCGGCTGGGTCTGGTGGTATCTCGGGCCCCAGGCGGGCCAGGAATACGTCGCCGGCCTCGTGGTCGAGAAGTCGCTGTCGATGGACAACGTCTTCGTGATCGCCGTCATCCTCACGGCGCTCGGCATCCCCCGCGCCGCCCAGCACCGGGTCCTGGTCTGGGGCATCCTCGCGGCCGTCCTGCTGCGCGGGCTGATGATCGGCCTCGGTGCGGCCCTCGTGCACCAGGCCGCCTGGGTGCTGTCGATCTTCGCCGCCTTCCTGATCTTCGCCGGCCTCAAGATGCTGCTATCGAAGGACGAGGAGCCGGGCGACATCCGCGAGAACCGGGCCGTCCGGTTCCTGCAGCGGGTCCTGCGCATCACGCCCGAGCTGCACGGGCAGCACTTCGTCGTGCGCAAGCCCGACCCGAAGACCGGCAAGACCGCCCTCTGGCTGACGCCCCTGGCCCTGGCGCTCATTCTCGTGAACGGCGCCGACGTGATCTTCGCCGTCGACAGCGTGCCGGCGATCTTCGCCATCACCACCGACACTTTCGTGGTCTACACCTCGAACATCTTCGCGATCCTCGGCCTGCGCGCGCTCTACTTCGCCCTGGCCGCGATGGTGGACCGCTTCGCCTATCTCAAGACGGCGCTGGCCTTCATCCTGATCTTCATCGGCGGCAAGATCGTGGTCGCCGACACCTTCGACCTCGTCCACGTGCCGCCGTGGGTCTCCCTCGCGGTCACCGTCGTGTTCCTCATCGCGGGCATCGCCTACAGCCTATGGCGCACCCGCGGCTCGGTGACGGAAGAGGCGCACGGGCATGGCGGCGGGGCGGTACAGCACCGGGCCTGAGCCGGCTCCCAGAGGTGAGCCGGGATCTCCCGGCTCACCCGAGCGGGATCGCAGGCCGCACGCCCGCGAAGTGCCCGTCGGCCCTGGCGCAGGCGCCTTCCTCTCTAGAGGCTCCGCGCCCACCCTCTTCCGCAGGAGGACGCGAGCGGAAGCGCGCCCTCTCGTCCCCTACCGTCCCGGCAGCGCCGCGATCAGATCCCGCAGGGTCGTGATCGTCGAGGCGTCGGCGACACCATCGATGCGGGCCGGACGGAAGTGGCGCTGGAACGCCGTCACCACCGCGCCCATGCGGGCATCGAAGGTGGCGCTCACCGGCAGGTCGTAGCCGTAGAGGGCGAACATCGCCTGCAGCGCCTCGATCGGCGGCCCGGCATCGCCCTGCGCGAAGAAGCGGCCGTCGCGGATCGGGGCCGGCGGCACCCAGTGGCCGATGCCGGCGCGGGCGAGGGTCTCCCAGGGGAAGTGCTCGCCCGGGTCCTCCTTGCGCTCGGGGGCGATGTCGGAATGGGCGAGGATCCGGTGCGGAGCGAGGCTCCAGCGCTTGGCGAGATCGCCGCACAGGGCGATCACGGCCTCGATCTGTGCCGGGGGGTAGGCCGGCAGGCCGCCCGCATGGCCACCATTGACGATCTCGACGCCGAGGGAGCGCGAATTCACGTCGCTGAGCCCGGCCCAGGAGCCCTGGCCCGCATGCCAGGCCCGGCGCCCCTCGGGCACCATCTGCACCACGCGGCCGTCCTCCAGCACCACGTAATGGGCCGAGACCTCCGCCACGGGGTTGGCAAGGCGCTGCAGGGCGACGGCCGCGCTTTCCATGCCGGTGTAGTGCAGGATGAGGAGATCCACCGGGCCGGACCGCCGCTCGCCGTGATTTGGCGACGGGTGGACGCTGGTGGCGACGGCGCTCTCGGGCGTCGGTTTCACGTGAGGCCCCGTTCGGCGCTGATCCGGTCATAGGCGGCGTTGATGGCCGCGAGCCGGCGGGTGGCGATGGCCACCGCCTCCGGCGGCAGGCCGCGCGCGATGGCCCGGTCGGGATGGTTCTCCCGCACCAGGGCCCGGTGGGCGGCCTTCAGCCCGGCATCGTCGACGTCGTGGTCGAGGCCGAGGACGAGGTAGGGATCGTCGGAGAGCCGGACGTGGCGGGCGGCGATGCGGCGGAACGCGGCCTCGTCGTAGCCGAAGGTCTCCGCCACCGCCCGCAGGTAGCGCTCCTCCGCCTCGTGGATGGCGCCGTCGGCCTTGGCGATGTGGAACAGGCCGTCGAGCACGTCCTCCAGCAGGGCCGGCTCGTCGTGGAAGGTGGTGGCCAATTGCCGGGCATAGGCCTCGAAGCCGTTCGCGGTGCCCTTGGCGAGGTCGAACAGGCGCTGCACGCCGGGCCGGGCGCGCTCGTCCACCTGCACCACCTTGGCGAAGGCCTCCACCTCGGCCTGCGTCACCACGCCGTCGGATTTGGCCATCTTGGCGGCCAGGGCCACGAGGCCGGTGGTGAAGACCACGTCGCGCGGCGTGGTGCCGAACAGCGCGCCCTCGCGGTCGACCAGGAAGTGCCCGGCCACCCCGCCGACGAGGCCGCCGAGGGGACCGCCGATGGCGAGGCCGAGGCCGGCCCCGCCGAGCTTGCCCCAGATGCCCAGGGTCATCGGACGACCCCGCGGGTGCAGGGAACGGGGCTGGCAGGGGCAGGGAGCATGGACGGTATCGACACGGGTGGGATCGACTTCGGCGCGAAACGAAGCGCGTCCTTACACCGGACGGCTCCGTTTCGGCGAGGGGCGATCGCCCGGGTCGTTCGTCCCCTCAGCGCCGGGCGCAGAGGCCGACGAGGCCCTGGCTCTCGGTGGGGCAGGCCGCGCTCAAGGTTCCGTCGGCGCCCGCCGTCACGATGGCGCTGCCGCCCTTCAGGCAGAGGGCCGAGGCGAGGATCTCGGTGCCCTCGCAGGTGATCGCGCAGCCCGAGGCCGGGCAGGTGTCCTGGCGCACCACCCGGAACGGGGATGCGGGTGCGGCGGCCGCCAGGGCGGCCTGACCGGGCTCGCCCTTCTGACCCGCCGGGCCGCGCTCGCCGGCCGGCCCCTTCGCGCCCGTCTCGCCCTTCGGTCCGGCGTCCCCCTTCGGACCCGTCTCTCCCTTGGGGCCGGGTTCCCCCTTCGGTCCGACCTCGCCCTTGGCACCCGGCTCGCCCTTGACACCCGGCTCGCCCTTGGGCCCCAGGGGACCGGGCAGGCCGGCGACGCCCTGCGGGCCGGCGGGGCCGGTCTCGCCCTTGTCACCCGTTTCGCCCTTCTGCCCCGTCTCGCCCTTCGGGCCGGGCTGGCCGGCGGGGCCGCAATTGGCGATGACCGCCTCGCGCTCGTCCTCGCCCGCCTTCAGGGTGGCGATGCAGTTGGTGGGCACGTAAGGCAGGCGGAAGACGAAGCGGCCCCGGCTGTCGGCGATGATCGAGATGTCCTCGTCGAGCACCACCACGGTGCCGGGCTTGCGCACGCTGCCGGAGATGCGCAGGTCCCCGTTCTCGAAGCGGGCATCGTAGACCTGGATCGGCTGCGACACGACCTGGGGCCGGCGCGCCTTGGCCTCGCCCCGGGGCTGGGCCGCCGTCTGCGCGGCGGCGGGGAGGCCGCCCGCGACGGTGATCAGGCCCGACAGGACCACGAGGGCACGAGCGAAACGCATGGAGTTCTCCCGGCTGATCCGCGTCTTGTGCGCGGCAGGTGAGGAGTGCTGCCCTGCCCTCGCTATAGGGTCAAGCGCGGCGGATCGGCCGGCCCGGAAACCATCGTCCACAAGCGTCCACAGCCGTCCACAGGCCAAGTCCCTGTGAGCAGGCGAAATTCCGAATCCCCCCGGAAACCGATTGAGTGTGTTCCTGTTTTGTTCTTAGCGTAGCGGGATGGAGCGGAGCCGATGAGACAGAGCCCTGAAGACCCTCCCGATGCCGAGACCGAGACCTTGCCGGCGGATCCGCCACATCCGGATGCCGCGAATCCGGGTGCGCCCCCGGATCTGGCAGCCCTGCGCGCCCTCGTGGCCGATCGCGGAGGCGCATCCGTCCTCCGGGGCGCCCTGCCCCTCGGCATCCACGACGTCGATACGCGCCTCGCACAGGGCGGCCTCGCCCTCGGCCAGTTGCACGAGATCGCCCCGGCGCAGGCGGGCGACGAGCCGGCGGCGCTGGGCTTCGCCCTTGCGCTGGTGGCGCGCCACCTCGCCCGGGTGCGCGGCGAGGCCCTGCTCGTGGCGGGCCGGGGGCATCCCCTCCCCTACGGGCACGGGCTGGCCGGGCTCGGCCTCGATCCCGGCCGCCTGCTGCTGTTCGAGGTGGCGAGCGACGGGGACGCCTACCGGGCCCTGGAGGAATCCCTGCGCGCGCAGGGGCTGGCGGCCGTGGCGGGCCTCATCGATGCCGCCCTGCCCCTCGCCGAGAGCCGCCGGCTCCACCTCGCGGCGGCCCGGACCGACCTGCTCCTCCTCGTCCTGAGGCCGCCGGAGGCGGAGAGCCCCAACGTGGCGGCGACACGCTGGCGGGTCGCCGCCGGCAAGGCCCTGCGCGACCGCTTCGGCTGCATCGAGCGGCCGTGCTGGCAGGTGACCCTCGACCGGAGCCGCAACGGGCGGACCGGACATTGGCTTCTGGAGTGGGATCATGCCGCGCATCGTTTCGGTCTGGCTGGAGCACTGGCCGGTCACGCGGCTGAGGCGGGCGCAGGCGGCGTCCGTCCCGAGCGGCGCGCCCAGCGCTCGGGCTGACGGCGACCGCGACAGCGGCCCGATGGTCGTGGCCGCCATGGAGGCCAACGGCCTGCGCCTGGTGGCGGTGGATTCCGCTGCCCGCGCCCTCGGCCTCGTGCCCGGTGAAACCCTGGCCCGGGCCCGCGCCCGGATCGGGACGCCGGTCGCCGTCCATCCGGCCGATCCGGAGGCCGATGCCGCCGCCTTGCACCGCCTCTGCCTGTGGGCCAAGCGCTACACGCCCGTCGTCGCTCCCTACGGCCCGGCGGAGGGCGGCGACGGGTTCTTCCTCGACATCGCGGGGGCGAGCCACCTGTTCGGCGGCGAGGCCGCGCTGGTGGAAGACCTCGCTCAGCGGCTGTCGACCGGCGACATGCCGGCCCGGATCGCCCTCGCCGACACGCCGGCCTGCGCCTACGCCTTGGCGCGCCACGGCGGGGGCGGCCTCGTGGCCCCGGGCTGCAACGCGGAGGCCCTGCACGCCCTGCCCGTCTCGGCCCTGCGCCTCGATGGGGCCACGGCGCAGGCCCTGGCCCGCCTCGGCCTGCGCCGGATCGGCGACCTCGCCACGGCGCCCCGGGCGCCGCTGGCCCGGCGCTTCGGCGAAACCCTGCTGCTGCGCCTCGACCAGGCCCTCGGACACCGGCCCGAACCCCTGGTCAACGCCGAGGACCCGCGCGAATTCCAGGCGGCGCGCGGCTTCCTCGAACCGATCGGGCAGCCGGAGACCATCGTGGCCACCGCCATGGGTCTGATGGAGGGCATCGCCCCCCGGCTGGAAGCGGCCGGCCTCGGCGCCCGGGCCGTACGGCTGACCCTGACCCGCGTCGATGGGATCCTGCGCAGCCTCGACCTCGGCCTGAGCCTGCCGACCCGCTGCCCGGCCCAGATCGGACGCCTGCTCGCCCTGCGCCTCGACCGCCTCGGCCCGGCCCTCGATGCCGGCTTCGGCTTCGAGACGGTGGGCCTCGAGGTCACCGCCACGGGCCCGATCGCGGCACGCCAGACGGCCCTGATGGAGGCCCCCGGCGGGGGCGAAGGCACCGAGCATCTGGGCGATGCCCTGCGCCAGCGCCTCGGCCGGCGGATGATGCGCCTCGGGTTTCGCCAGACCCACCTGCCCGAGCGGGCCGAGGCCGTGGAGCCGTGGCGCGCGAGCCTCCCCGCCCAGGCGGGCCGACCCGATCCGGGAGCCCGCGCGCGCCTGCCGCCGCGCCCGCTGGTGCTGCTCAGCCGGGGCGAAGCGGCCGAGGACGTCATCGCGCTGGCCCCCGACGGGCCGCCGCACCGCTTCCGCTGGCGCCGGCGCCTGCACCACGTCGCCCATGCGGACGGACCCGAGCGCATCGCCGACGAGTGGTGGCGGGCGCCGGGTCTGCTGCGAGACTACTACGTGGTCGAAGACGAGGCCGGCCGCCGCCTCTGGGTCTATCGCGAGGGCTTCCCCACGATGGAGGCGCCCGCGCGCTGGTTCGTGCACGGGCTGTTCGCGTGACGCGACGGGGGAGAACCGCGCCGGGGCGATGCCGCGCCACGCAACCTGTGATAGCACTCCGCGCGATCGGGCACGCCGGCCCGGGGCGGAAACGCAGGGCCATCGGAATGATCCCCACCGGACGGGCGTGGAATCGGGTGCGGCCGTTCGCGGCGGCGCTGCCGGGGATCGTCCACGTCCCGACCTCGGACGCCGCTTCGGACGCTCGCGGCCGCGCCGCCTTCGTCGCGGCTCATCGCTGCGAAGTGGTCACGCGGCTGAGCAGCATCCACCTGCACGGCCCGCGCAGCACGTCCCGGGATCGGTTCCTCACCGTGAGCATCGTCCGGACGGATCAGCGCTACGTGCAGTGCATCTTCTTCGACGAGGATACGCGGATGGGCTGCGAAGCCGCGTCGGGCCGGTACGCGCAGGGGCCGGAGGCGTCTGGCGATGTCCTGCCCGACTCCGCGAAGGCGGCCCTTCATCGGCTGGGCTTCGTGCAGCTCCGGCGGAACGAGAACTATGAGCGGGAGATTTCGCTGGGCACGCCGCCCGACTTCGATGCCGCGGCCGATGTCATGATCGGCACGCTCTCCGATGCCTACGACGCGCGCGCGCACACGCCTCTGGAATTCCACGCACCGCGGGCGGTCCTTCCCCGCGATGCCTGTCCCGGGCCGGTCAGCGAAAACCAGCCGGCCCGGGACGCGGGGGCCTACTCCGCCGCGTCGACGTAGAGCTTGCCACCCTCGGCCTGGAACTCGGCCGATTTCGCCGCCATGCCGGCCTCGCGCTCGGCCGCGCTCAAGGGCGCGGCCTCGCCCAGCACCTGGCCGGCCGCCTCCATCGCCAGCACCTCGGCGCGCAGGTCCTGCGTGATCTTCATCGAGCAGAACTTCGGGCCGCACATCGAGCAGAAATGGGCGACCTTGTGGGCGTCCTTCGGCAGGGTCTCGTCGTGGTAGGCGCGGGCGGTGTCGGGATCGAGGGAGAGGTTGAACTGGTCCTCCCAGCGGAAGTCGAACCGGGCCCGCGACAGGGCGTCGTCGCGCAGCTGCGCCGCCGGATGGCCCTTGGCGAGGTCGGCGGCATGGGCCGCGATCTTGTAGGTGATCACGCCTTCCTTGACGTCGTCGCGGTTGGGCAGGCCGAGATGCTCCTTCGGGGTGACGTAGCAGAGCATGGCGCAGCCGAACCAGCCGATCATGGCGGCGCCGATGCCCGACGTGATGTGGTCGTAGCCGGGGGCGATGTCGGTGGTCAGCGGGCCGAGGGTGTAGAACGGCGCCTCGCCGCACTCCACGAGCTGCTTCTCCATGTTCACCTTGATCTTGTGCATCGGCACGTGGCCGGGGCCCTCGATCATGGTCTGGCAGCCCTTGTCCCAGGCGATCTTGGTCAGTTCGCCCAGGGTCTCGAGCTCGGCGAACTGGGCCGCGTCGTTGGCATCCGCGATGGAGCCGGGGCGCAGGCCGTCGCCGAGCGAGAACGACACGTCGTAGGCCCGCATGATGTCGCAGATCTCGTCGAAGCGCTCGTAGAGGAACGATTCGCGGTGCCCGGCCAGGCACCAGCGCGCCATGATCGAACCGCCGCGGCTGACGATGCCGGTGACGCGGCGGGCGGTGAGCGGCACGTGGGCGAGGCGCACGCCGGCATGGATGGTGAAGTAGTCGATGCCCTGCTCGGCCTGCTCGATCAGGGTGTCCTTGAAGACCTCCCAGTCGAGCTTCAGCGGGTCGCCGCCGACCTTCTCCAGAGCCTGATAGATCGGCACCGTGCCGATCGGCACGGGCGAGTTGCGCACGATCCACGAGCGGATGTTGTGGATGTTGCGGCCCGTCGAGAGGTCCATCACCGTGTCGGCGCCCCAGCGGGTCGCCCAGACCAGCTTCTCGACCTCCTCGGCGGCGGACGAGGTCACGGCGGAATTGCCGATGTTGGCGTTGATCTTCACGAGGAAGTTGCGGCCGATCGCCATCGGCTCCACCTCGGGGTGGTTGATGTTGGCCGGGATGATGGCGCGGCCCCGGGCCACCTCGTCGCGCACGAATTCCGGCGTGATGAAGGCAGGCAGGGCGGCGCCGAAGCTGTTGCCGTCGGCCAGGGCCGCCTGGGCGCCCTCCAGCATCGTCTCGCGCGCCAGGTTCTCGCGGTGCGCGACGTAGATCATCTCCTCGGTGATGATCCCGGCGCGGGCGAACTCGTACTGCGTCACCATCTGGCCGGGCGCGGCCTTGCGGATCTCGCGGGTGGCCGGACACGGGGCCACGAGCTTGTCCTCGGGCACGAAGCCGTTGTCCTCGGGCTTGACCGCGCGCGGGGTCACGGTGGCGTAGCCGCGCCGGGCGATCCAGGGCTCGCGCACCAGCGGAAGGCCGGCCCCGAGGTCGATCCCCGCATCCGTCTCCGTGTAGGGACCCGACGGATCGTAGACCCGCACCGGCGCCTCCTTCGGATCGCTCAAGGTGATCTCGCGGAACGGTACCCGGATGTCGTCGTGCCCGGCCACCGCCGCGTAGACCTTGCGCGAGCCCATGATCGGGCCGGTGGTCACCGTGGGCGCCTGCCCCTGCGGCAGATCCTTCGGAAGAACGGGTGCATTCATCGGGTTCGCTCCTGGCGTGGGAGACGATCCGGACTCGCGAACGGCGGTGTCGGATGGGACGACGCCTGAACATGCGCGCCGCGTCTTGGAATTCCCGTCCCTCCGCCGGTACGAACCGGATCAGGTTCAAGGGTCAGGGCGTCGCGCCCAATCTCAGCCCCCGCACTCGGAGCTCCCCTCGGAATGCTTCCAGATTCGAGGTCGGCGGCCGTTTTGTCAATCGCCGGCCCGACGAACTGAGACGGAACAGGGCCTGAAACGAACTTTATCGTCAGGCCCCGCGTTCCTTTACCAGAAGTTCGATCCTCGGGATCGGCATGCGAACGACAGGTTCTCCCATGAAGCGCATACTCCTGGCATCGGCCGCCCTGGTCGGGGCCCTCTCGATGATTCCCGCCTCCGCGGACGCACGTCCGGGCGGCGGCGGCGGTGGTTTCCGTGGCGGTGGCGGCGGCTTCCACGGCGGCGGCCTGGGTGGCGGCGGATTCCGCGGCGGCAACTTCGGCGGCGGTGGCTTCCGCGGTGGTCTCGCCCAGGGCGGCGGGTTCCGCGGCGGCAATGTCGGGGGCAACTTCGGCGGCGGCGGGTTCCGCGGCGGCCTCGCGCAGGGTGGCTTCAACCGCGGCGGGACCATCGGCGTGGGCGCCGGTGCCGTCGGTGCCGGGGCGGGCCTCGCTGCCGGCAACGGCTTCCGGGGTGATCGCGGCGGCTTCAACCGCGGTGGGTTCAACCGGGGTGGCGCCTATGCCGGGCGCGGCTACGGCTACCGTCGCGGCTATGGCGGCCTCGGCCTCGGGCTCGGCCTGGGTCTCGCCGGCGCCGGGATCGGCTACGGCCTCGGCAGCGCCTATGGCGGCTACTACGGCGACGACTATTACGCCGGCGGCTATGCGCCGGCCTATTACGGCGGTTACGCGCCCTATGGTGGCGGCTATGCCGCGACGGGCTACGAGGCCACCCCGGAGGTCGCGACCAGCGGCGAGGACGTCGCTTACTGCGTCCAGCGCTTCCGGTCCTACGACCGCCGCACCGGGACCTATCTCGGCAATGACGGTCAGCGCCACGCCTGCCCGTAACGGCTGACAGGCTCCGGGACGATCAGAAGGGCTCCGCCGCGCGGCGGGGCCCTTTCGCGTCCGCGGGGCACTTTGATCGGGGGTGCGGAGGCCGGACGCGTCGGGCCTCACGAGCCCTGCAGGCTCTCGGCGAAGTCGTCCGGCACCTCGCCGAAGCTGCCGAGGATCGTGGCGCTCTCCAGTTCCCCCGTCTCGTCGTCGGCCACAACCTTGATCGCCGCCGTCCCGGGAAAGCGGGCGGCCATCGCCTCGGCCTTCTTCAGGGCCCCGCTCTCCGTCACCGCCACCTCACGGTCGCCCGGCGAGAGCCGCTTGCGCTTGAGCACGAAGGTCTGCACCAGGAACGTCGTCTTGAGGGCCATCGCAGGGTCTCTCCACCGGGCCGCGCCGGATCGCGTCGGATCCGGATACCGAGCGCACCTAGCACGAAAGCCCGGTTCCCACGCGACCCGAACGCCGCGGACAGGCCCGGGCCGCGCTCCTCCGCTCAGGCTGTCGGTTCGTGTGGTGCCTCGAGCCGCTGGATCAGGCGCCCCCCGTCCCAGAGCTCGACCGAACGGCCGTCCATGAAGGCCCGTGCTCGCTCCAGCGCCTCCGCCTCGGTGCAGCCCGCGAGGGACTTGGTGCGAAGGACGCGGCCGGCATTGTTCAGCAGCAACACGCGGTAGGCCGACGGCGGCGTCCCCTGCCCCGGCGCATCGTCCCGCATGCCCCCCTCCCGCCTCGACGATCGCGACGGGCCGGTGCGTCGCCCCGAATTCAAGACGAACCGCGCACCGGCTCCGCATGCGTCGCAAGAGTACGGCTCGGCTCGTTAACGTACACACCGCATCGGCAAATCATTCCACGATGGGTTCAAGTCTTCCGTTCGCGGTGGTCGCCCCGCACGAGCGGATCACCACAGGCGCACCAGCCGGAAACCTGCGATCACATCTGCGAGATCGATGCCGAGCAGGTCCGTCAACAGCAAGCTGGCGCGGAACAGCGGCCGGGTGAAGGCGGCGGAGACGAGGAAAAGACCCAGCAGCACCAGCCCCGAATGCCGGGCCATCCGGTCCGCGAAGGCCCAGGGCGGGGATGGCGGCGAAGCCGGCGGGCCGGAGAGCCAGGGTCGGACGATGCCGTAGCCGTCGAGCCCTGGGATCGGCATCAGCCCGAGCACCAGGGCTGTGCCCTGGAACAGCACCGAGACGGCGAGCACCGCACGCAGCGTCTCGGCCTTCGGACTGGCCAGGGCATAGAGCAGCGCGAGAACGACGAGGAAGAGGACGCTCATCGCCGGGCCGGCGGCGGCCACCGCCGATTGCCGTCCCCGGCTCAACCCGGCCTCGGGCGGACCGCCGACGCGGCCTGGCAATCCCACGTCGCCCGGAAATCCCACGCCCCCCGGAAATCCCACGCCCCCCATGATGGTGAAGAGCGCCGGCAGCAGCATGGTCACCACGGGGTTGGGGGCCCGCAGGGGATCGAGGCTGAGCGCGCCGGTCGGGGACAGGCCCCAGAACAGCGCGGCCCGGGCATGGCCGTATTCGTGCAGGCACAGGCCCAGCACCCAGCCGGACATCAGGAACACGAAGGCGGCGCCCGAGCCCGCGAGCGCCCCGGCGCCGATGCCGAAGCCGACTCCGCAGAAGATCAGCCCGATGAGGAGCGCGTTCGGGCTCAGGCCGGGACCGCCCATGCCCTCCGCGCGGCCGGACGCGTCCCTCATGCCACGCCGCGCCGGACCGGTGCGGGCGCGGCGGACCGGTGACGCGTCGTCAGGAGGCGGCTTTGGGGCCGGAGGCCGCTTCGGGGAGGGACGGGCGCGGGAGCATTCACGCGACGCAACATCGCTGGTGACACGCCAAAGTCCAGCCCTACCTCTCGGAGACGCCCCAGTGTCCCCTCCATCCCCAGGGTCCGGCGCGGTTCGGCGCCCCGCCACGACGGTCCGGGGTCGTCGCTCGGTCGCGGCTTCCCCTTCATCGAGCGCATGCGCCTTCTCGCTTCCCTCGTGGCCACCGCCATCCTCGCTCTCTCCGTCCTGGCCGTGACCCTGCTGACCGTCTTCCAGCGGCACCTGATCTATCCGGGCGCCTTCCGCAGCCGAGCGCCCGCACCCGCCCGGCCGGCGCCCCCGGGCACGGAGGCGATCAGCCTGCCCACGGCCGACGGCGAGCGGCTGTTCGGGTTCTGGCGCGCGCCGGAGCCGGGCTGTCCCGTGGTGCTCAGCTTCCACGGCAACGGCTCGCGGCCGGAGCCCGGTGCGGCGCGCTTTGCCGGCGCTCCCTGGCGCGGGGCGGGCTGGGGCGTCCTCGCCATCGCCTATCGCGGCTATCCCGGCTCGACCGGGAGTCCGAGCGAGGCGGGGCTGATCGCCGACGGACAGGCGGCCTACGCGATGGTCCAGGCGCGGGTCCCCGGAACCCCGGTGCTGCTGCACGGCCACTCCCTCGGGGCCGCGGTGGCGGTGGCCCTGGCCGAGGCCCGGCCGCATCTCGGCCTCTATCTCGAGGCGCCCTTCGACTCCCTCTCCGCCATCGTCGCCGGGCGCTTCCCCTTCCTGCCGACCAGCCTGCTCCTTCGGGACACCTTCCGGTCCGATGCGCGCATCGCCGCAGAGGGCGGTCCGATCGTCATCGTCCACGGCCGGGACGATCCGGTGGTGCCCCTCGCGCATGCCGAGCGGCTGGCGGCGCAGGCCGGTCCGCGCACGCGCCTGACGGTCATCGCCGGCGACCACGTCTCCATTCTCGGGACCCAGGACCGCGAGGCCGCGGCCGTGTTCCAAACGAACGACCCCGCCCAGCGCCGGCCTGTTCCGGCAGCGGTCCACTGACGCACGCATCCGACGGGAGACACCCTTGGGACGACGAGCCCGACTCTGGCGCGACGACGACCCGGCGACGCACGGTCCGCAGGCCAAGTCTCCGGTGATCTGCCCGCTCTGCGAGCGGCCGATCCCGCCCCATGCCAAATCGAGTCTGCACCACCTGACCCCGAAGCTGAAGGGCGGGGCGCGGGCCGGCACCGTGCGCCTGCACCAGATCTGCCATTCGGCGATCCACGCCCGCTTCAGCGAGGCCGAGATCGCCCGGCGCCTCGCCGACGTCGATGCCCTGCGGGCGGCGCCCGAGATGGCGGAGTTCCTGGCCTGGGTCCGCACCAAGCCGGACGACTTTCACGCCGCGACCCGCATGACCCGCGACCGCCGGGGCGCCAAGCGCGACCCGCATTGAGGGCGGCGAGGGGTGGCCGCACGCGGGCAAGGCGTGGCCCAAACCGGAGCCGGTCACGGCCCGGCCTTTACCCTCCGTTCGGCATGATCCGCGGGCGGTCCTCGCCGTATCGCCATCCTTAAGACCTGGCGCCGAAGGATCGCGGTCCTGTGGGCGGGGGCGGATCATGGCGGCGGTCGCGGTGGGACAAGGCACGGCGGAAGGAACGGTGGACGGAACGGGGCAGCGCGCAGCGGGATCCCCGCGGGATGCCGCCCGGCTCGCCTGGGTGGATGTCGCCAAGGGCCTGTGCATCATCCTCGTGGTCATGATGCATGCGACGCTCGGCACCGGAATCGCGATGGAGGGCGAGGGCTTCCTGCACACCGTGGTGGCCTTCGCGCGCCCGTTCCGCATCCCGGACTTCTTCCTGCTGTCGGGCCTGTTCCTCGGCCGGGTCATCGACCGCGACTGGCGCCTGTTCCTCGACCGGCGCCTCGTGCACTTCGTCTACTTCTACGTCCTCTGGGTGCTGATCCAGTCGGCCTTCAAGTACGGCCCGATCACCGACGGAGCCGGGCCGGGCGCCTTCGTCGCCCACCTCGCCCTGGCGGTGGTCGAACCCTACTCGACCTTGTGGTTCATCTACCTGCTGGCGGTGTTCTCGGTGCTGACCAAGGCGCTGCGGCCGGTGCCGACGGCCTGGCTCCTCGGCGGGGCGGCACTGCTGCAGGTCCTGCCGATCCATACCGGTTTCGAACTGATCGACGAGTTCTGCGACCGCTACGTCTGGTTCCTGGTCGGCTACCTCTTCGCCGCGCGCATCTTCACCTTCGCCGATCTCGTGCAACGCCACGCCCGCGCCGCGCTGCTCGGCCTGGCGCTCTGGGCCATGGTCAACACCGCGATGGTCTTCGTCCCCACGGGCTTCCCAGCCGTGCCGGTCCTGGCGAACCTCCCGGGCCTCGCCCTCGTCCTGAGCGGCGCCGGCGCCCTCGCGATCGTCGCCATCGGGGCCCTGATGTCCCGGGCCGGCGGGCCGGTGACGGCGGCGCTGCGGGCCTGCGGCCAGCGCTCGATCGTGATCTACCTCGCGTTCTTCCTGCCGATGGCCCTCACCCGCACGCTGATCGTGCGGTCGGGGGCGATCACCGACATCGGCTGGGCGAGCCTCGTCGTCACGGTGGTGGCGATCCTGGTTCCGCTGGGCTTCGAGCGGATGATCCGTCACACGCGCCTGTCGTTCCTGTTCGTGCGACCGCGGGCCTTCCACATCGTCGGCGCCCGCCCGCGGCCGGGCGCTCCCGCCCTGCGCGCGGTCTGAGCCCTCAGGCCGCGGCCTCGACCCGCGGCCGGACGAGACGGTCGAGGAAGTTCCCGATCTCCGCCCGCCGGCGGGCCGGCTCCAGCAGGTCGGGGCCGAGCCGGTGGCGGGCGATCCGGTCCCGGTGTCCCTCCGGGTCAGCATGGATGCGGCAGAGGTCCGCCGCATAGGCCTCCACCGCCGCGCGGTCGGGCAGCGCGCCCGCCTCCACCACGTCCTCGGCGCTGAGGCGCAGCATCGCGGCCAGGGCGTCGAGATCGAGTTCGGGGTGGTACTGCGTGCCCCAGAACACGCCGGCCCCGTGCCGGATCTCGATCGCCTGGACCGACAGGACCGCGTTGCCCGCCAGCACCGTGGCGTGGGCCGGCGGCGTGATGACGGCGTCGAGATGCATGGCGGGGGCATCGAAGCGCTCGCCCCGCCCGGCGAGGAGCGGGTGCGCCCGCCCGGCCTCGGTGCGCACGAGATCGCGCGAGAATCCGTATTCCGGACCCTTCGGGTTGCGGGCCGCATGGCCGCCGGCCACCACCGCGGCGACCTGGACGCCCCAGCACGAGCCGAAGACCGGAAGCCCGGCGCCGAGGGCTTCGCGCACGAGGTCGATCTGGCGCCGCACGGCGTCGGACGCGTCGCAGACGTGGAGCGTCGATCCCGTGAGGAAGAGGGCGTCGAAGCCGGCGAGCCGCGTCCCGGGGGACAAAGCCGCATCGGCGTCGGCCGGGGTGATCAGGGTGCAGTCGACCCCGGGTGAGATCTGGCGCAGGACCTCCGCATAGGCTTGCGCCGAGGTGACGCCGGTGGCTGAGACGTGATCGGCCCGTCCGGACCGGTCGTTCCCATCGGCCACGAGGAGGTGCAGCATGGATGCGGTCCCATCCGGCCCCGGGGGCCGGCCAAAGGGACGGGGAACGATCCCTGCCTGCCCTCGTTCCCGTCAGGCGGGACGCCGGATCGCCGCATGGCGGTCGGCGGCGATCCGCACCGAGAGCCCACGATCGGAGGCTTCGATGGCCATGCGACGTCCCGCGACCGCCCCACTCGGTCGCGCCCGCCCTCGGTGGGCCTCCCTGGGTCTCGCCCTCGCCGGTCTGGTGCCCGGCCTCGCTCCGGCGCCCGCCGCGGCGCAGTACATGGCCCTGACCGCCCCCGCGCCGAAACCGGCCGCGCCCGAGCCGCCGAAGCCGGTTCCGCCGCCGACCCGAGCGGCGGAGCAGGCCTTCGACGGACACCTGCCGAACCAGCGCACGGGACACGGGCGCGAGCGCGTGGTGCGCGACATCTGCATCGGCTGCGACCGCTGACCCCGATCGATCAGGTGTCCGCGCGGGCGCCTCGCGTGATCGCCTCCACCATGCCCTGCGACAGCCGCACGAACTGGCCGGTGCCATGCCCGCGCGCATCGAGGAGTTCGGCGAAGACTGGCTTGGCCGGCTCGTAGGCCAGGGCGTCGCGGGACCGCGGCCTTCGGCGCTTCTCCCGGAGGCGGTCGGCAAGGGCGGCAGGAACGAACGGATCGCGCAAGTCCGGCAGGCTCCTCGTCACGGCCCGCGCGGGTGGGAACCCGCCGGGCGAGGCCCGGGCTTAGGTCCAGGGTGGTTGCGGGAAGCTTAAGGCCGGGCCGCCCGTCACGCTCAGAACCCGCGATCACGGAACCGTATTCCCGCGGCCGTGGTTGGGTCTGCCGAACAGGGAGAAAACTTGATGTCTGACAGCGTGTTGGCGACCGTGACCGTTCCGTCTCTCAGGGCCGCCCGCGTGGCACGGGATCGTCTGTCGCGCGCCGGCTTCGCCCGCAACAGCATCGAGATCGACCGCGTGGACGACGACGCCTTCGAAGTGTCGATCGCGACCCGGCCGGAGAACCATGCCCGGGCCGAGCGCATCCTCAGCGGCTCGCCCCTGGGCAACGACCTGCGGGCCGCAGGACAGGCCGCGGCGAGCCGCTTCCAGGACAATCGCGGTCTCGCCCTCGGTCTCGCGGCCCTGGCGGGCTTCGCCCTGTTCGGCCTGATGCGCCGGGACTAGAACCACCCGCAAGACCCTCGCTCCGCCGGCTCCGGCCGGGGGAGCCGACCGGAGCGATGCGTGGCGAGCCGTTACGGGCTGGAGATCCGGGCGGCGAACGGCAGCGACGCGGCGGGCCTCGCCGAACTTCTGCGCGGCACCGGCCACCCCGCCGCGAGCGAGACTTTGGCCGAGCGGATCGAGGCCCTGCGGCACGGCTCGGGCGCGGCCCTCGTCGCGGTCGACTGGGGTCCGCCGAGCGGCCTCGTCGTCCTGCACTGGTATCCCTCCCTCACGGCCAGCCTGCCCACGGCGCAGATCACCACCCTGCTGGTGGATCCCGAGGCCCGACGGCGCGGTATCGGCCGCCTTCTCCTCAAGGCGGCCTCGCAGGCGGCGCGCTCGGCCGGATGCGGCGAGATTCAGTTGCTGGCCCGCCACGACCAGGCGGATCTGCAGGCCTTCGGCGCCGCCACCGGATTCAGCGATCACGGCTCCGTCTCGGTCCGGCCCCTGCGCAAGAAGGGGTGAGCAGGCCCGCCGGGTTGCGGGGGTCGAGCGGGCGCCCGCGCGGCCGCTCCCGCCGCCCCGGTCGCCCCCTGAACATCCGGTGCACGAACCGCGCGGGCCGTCGAATTTCCCCTGGTTTTTCAAGGCTTTGAAAAATCAGCCGGTTAACACCCCTTAAACCCGCCGCAATTACCGTGCGCAAGCAGGGTCGCTCGAATCGCGAACGAACCTTGGGGCAGACGGGACGCATGGCGAAGGGACGTAGAGGCGCGGGCAGGGGGGAGCCGAACTTCGACGCGCCCGAGGGCCGTGTCGGGGACCCGGCCGATCTCGATCTGCGGCTCTCGCGCGCCGATCGCGCGGGAGGCGGCGTGGCACGAGGCGAGTCAGGTTCACGGGGCGGCCGCGGCGCGAAGAGCCGTGCCCCCGCCCCATCACGGGCGCTGCGCAAGGCGCCGCGCCGGGCCCGCCGCTCGATCCTCGGCCGGCTCGTCTACGGCGTCCTCGTCCTCGGCCTCTGGGGCGTGATCGGCATCGCGGGGCTCGTGGCCTACCACGCGTCGCAGCTGCCGCCGATCGACCAGCTCGCGGTCCCCAAGCGCCCGCCCAACATCGCCATCCTGGCGAGCGACGGTTCGCTCCTGGCCAATCGCGGCGAGACCGGCGGCCGGGTGGTCGGCATCAAGGAACTGCCTCCCTACCTGCCGCGTGCCTTCGTGGCCATCGAGGACCGGCGCTTCTACAGCCATTTCGGCGTCGATCCCGTCGGCATCGCCCGCGCGGTCGCCCAGAACGTGACCCGCCGCGGCGTGTCGCAGGGCGGCTCGACCCTGACGCAGCAGCTCGCCAAGAACCTGTTCCTCACCCCGGAACGCTCCGCATCGCGAAAGATCCAGGAGGCGATCCTGGCCCTCTGGCTGGAGCACAAGTACAGCAAGGACGAGATCCTCGAGCTCTACCTCAACCGCGTCTATTTCGGCGCCGGCGCCTACGGCGTGGAGGCCGCGGCCCAGCGCTATTTCGGCAAGCCCGCCAAGGCCGTGACGCTGGCGGAGGCGGCCATGCTCGGCGGCCTCGTGCAGGCGCCGTCGCGCCTGGCGCCGAACCGCAACCTGCCCGCCGCCCAGGCCCGTGCCGCCCAGGTGCTCGCCGCCATGGAGGAGCTGGGCTTCGCCAAGCCCGCCGACGTCAAGCTGGCGCTCGCGACCCCGGCCCGGCCCGCCGGCGTACGCGGCGGCGGCTCGGCCAACTACGTCGCCGACCTCGTCATGGATGTCCTCGACGACTTCGTGCCGAAGTTCGAGAGCGACATCGTCATCGCCACCACCGTCGAGACCGGCCTTCAGGCCGCCGGCGAGAAGGCGCTGGTGGACGAGCTGAACCAGAAGGGCGGCCGCTACAACGTCGCTCAGGGCGCCCTCGTCTCGATGAAGCCGGACGGGGCGATCCGCGCCCTGGTGGGCGGGCGCGACTATGCCCAGAGCCAGTTCAACCGCGCCACCACGGCCAAGCGCCAGCCCGGCTCGTCGTTCAAGCCCTTCGTCTACCTCGCGGCGGTCGAGCACGGCCTGACCCCCGATTCCGTGCGGGAGGACGCCCCGATCAGCATCAGGGGCTGGAGCCCGGAGAACTATTCCCGCGATTACCGGGGCGCGGTGACCCTGCGCGACGCCCTCGCGCTCTCCCTCAACACCGTGGCGGTCCGCCTCGGCCAGGAGGTCGGGCCCAAGACCGTGGTGCAGACGGCCCAGCGCCTCGGCATCTCCTCCCCGCTGCAGGCCAACGGCTCGATCGCGCTCGGCACCTCGGAGGTGACGCCCCTGGAGATGGTGGGCGCCTACGCCGCCTTCGCCAATGGCGGCACGGGGGTGATCCCCTACGTCATCGCCAGCGTGAAGAGTGCCGACGGCAAGGTGCTCTACCGGCGCAAGGACGGCGGCCTCGGCCGCGTCATCGACGCCAACGCGGTCTCGATGATGAACGCCATGATGCACGAAACCTTCGTGAGCGGCACCGCCAGGAAGGCGGAGGTTCCGGGCTGGGATCTCGCCGGCAAGACCGGCACCAGCCAGGACTTCCGCGATGCCTGGTTCATCGGCTACTCGGCCACCCTGGTGACCGGCGTCTGGCTCGGCAACGACGACGGCGAGCCGACGAAGAAGGTCTCGGGCGGCAACCTGCCGGGCGAGATCTGGAAGGCCTACATGACCGTGGCGCTGAAGGGCCAGAGCCCGGTGATGCTCCCCGGCGCCAATCGCTGGCGCAACCGCGGCCCGTCGTCCGAGCCCGCCGTCACCAACAGCACCCCGGGCGGCCTGATCGGCGCCCTCCTGGGCGAGCCGCAGGCCGCCGCCCCGCCGCGCCCGGCCGCCCGCCACGCGGATGCGAGCCGCGGCCCGAGCCAGGACGACCGCAACTTCCTCGAGAAGCTGTTCGGGGTCGGTGAGTAGCGCCGGCTCCGGATCCCCTCCAATCGTTGCTGCGGGGTGACGGGTCCGCGCTTCGCCCAGGCGCAGCGCCAGCTGGCGGATACGGTCCTGGCTCCGGTCCAGCCGGACCAATGTCAGTCGTCCGCTCCCCAGGTCAGCCCGTGCTGCGCCTGGAAGGCGGCCAGCGTCGAGACGGAGGCTTGCCCATCGGCGAGGGCCACGTAGCCGTCGGGCCGCACGAGGTAGAGGGCGTCCCGGGCAAGGCCGACGCGCTCGGCCTCGGGGCTCCAGGCGCAGACGTGCAGGCGCAGACCCTGCTGACCGCACCAGCGCGCCAGGTCCGGCGCCGCCGCCCCGTGGACCCGCACCCGCCATTCCGGGTCGTCCACGTCCGCGCCCGGCACCCAAGGCAGCCGGTCCCCGCCATGGACCCGGCCCGCCCGGCCGGCGCTGAGCGCGCTGTGCCGGTAGGCCAGGGCGATCTGCGCGATCGTTCGGAACAGGTAGCGCCGGAGGGCCGGGGAACCGGCGACGAGCCGTGCCAGCAGGGGCGCGAGGGTGGTCCGCCCGAGCTGCGCCAACGGGGTCTCCGACGTCGCCAGGGTAAACACCCGGTCCGTCGTCGCGACGAGCCGGCGGGCAAAGCCGATCCGCTCGGTCTCGTAGGTGTCGAGCAAAGCGTCGTCGGCACGCCCCCGGAGACAGGTGGCGAGCTTCCAGCCGAGATTCATCGCGTCGCCGATGCCGGTGTTCATGCCCTGCCCGCCGGCCGGGCTGTGAATGTGTCCCGCATCCCCGAGTAGGAAGGCGCGCCCGTCGCGAAAGCAGTCGGCGACCCGGTGATGCACCCGGTAGGTCGAGAACCAATTCACGGTCCGCGGCGCGATCCGCAGCCGCTCCAGCGCCGTGACGGCGATCTCGTCGAAGGTCAGGCGCTCGCCGCGACCGGCCTGATCGTCGCGCATCGTTCCGACGAGGCGCGCCCGCCCGCGCTCCGCCAGGGGGAACACGGCGAGGAAATCGGCGGCCCCGTCGAGGTTGAGATGGATCTCGCCGTCGATGGCCGGGCCGTCCGCGGCGAGATCGGCGACGTAGAAGAAGCGATCGTAGGTGCCGCCCGGGAACCCGATGCCCAGGGTCTCGCGCACCGTCGAGCGGGCGCCGTCGCACCCGGCCAGATAGGCGGTCGCCACCTGGGCCGGCGCTCCCTCGGCCGTGCGCAGGGTGGCGACGACGCGCGCCCTGTCCTGCGTGAACCCGATGAGTTCGGTGCCTCGCTCAACCCGGATCCCGGCCGCGGCGAGACGATCGATCAGGAGCCGCTCGTGCGCGTCCTGCGGGTAGATCAGCAGGAAAGGATAGGGCGTCGGGTTCCGCGGGTCGGCCGCGAAGGCCACGCGGGCGCGCCGGGTGCCGGCGGTCCAGACGTTGACGGCCGGCACTCGGTGCCCCGCGGCGGCGACCGCCCCGGCGAGGCCGAGGAGGCGGTAGAGTTCGAGGGTGCGCGCCTGGATTCCGAGCGCCCGGGAGGCGGTGCCGGGCCCCGCTGTCCGGTCGATGATCCGGACGCGGATGCCGAGCCGTGTCAGCCACAGGGCGAGGACCAGGCCCGTGGGCCCGGCGCCGACGATCAGGACTTCCGTGCGTTCCATGGATCGTCATGCCGACCCGGATCGCCGGGCGCGGCCCGGCCTGCCGGCGCATCGTAGCATCGCCCCTGGGGCCGGCCGCAAGCCTGCCCAACGGGCTTAGGCCATCCCGAACCGCCTACCAGTAGAGCTGAAACCGCCCGATGAAGCTGTCCGCGTCGATGGTGCGGCCGCCCTGCACCGCCGACGGGCTGGTATGCGAGCGGACGTAGTCGGCGACCACGCGGATGTTGCGGTCGGGGTACCAGTTCAGTCCGACCGTGACGTCGCGCTCGACGCCGCCGCGAATGCCGGCATCGTCGAGGTCGATGGCGCTGAAGCGGGTGCCGAGTTCGAAGACGCCGATCCCGCCCCGCGAGACACGGTCGGCCTCAGCCACCTGCACGCCGGAGAAGATCGCGTAGGTGGCACCGTAATCGGGGGCGAGCTTGTAGGCGCGGCCCTTGCCGTTGAGAATGAGGCTGGCCTGGACGTAGCCGCCCTGGAAGCCGACCGTGCGGGCGCCCCCGAAGCGCTCCACCTCCGTGCGGATGTACTCGGCCTGGACCAGGAACGGGCCGTCGCGATAGGCCGCCTCGAGGCCGATGCGGCGGACGCCCGACGCGTCGCGGATGGCGCCGGTGTCGACGAAGTCGCGCTGGTACAGGAACGCCTCGGACCGGCTCGACAGCGACAGCCCCTGCCCGTCGCGGGGCAGATCGCGAAAGCTTCCGGCGAGGCCGAGATGCAGCACCCGGTCGTCCTCGTGGATCGGCGCGTAGGTGGCGCGCCCCGTGGCGGCGACGCCCTCGCTGCCGACCCCGGTATTGGCGTTGCCGCCGAAGACGCTGGCTACCACCGTCCAGTCCTCTCCGTGGCGGCCGAGCGCGAAACCGAAATTGCGGGCCGGCGCGAAGGCGTCGGCGAGCGAGCGCTCGGTGAACAGGGTGTTGTTGTCGCCGGTTAGCTGGTCGAGGCTGAAGGGCTCCTTCATGTTGCCCACCGTCAGGAGGGTGTTCGCGAAGCCCGTATAGGCGGCGGCCGCGTCGTTGATCGGCCGCATCGGGTCGGCGAAATCGTACTGGAGGGCGAGCTCCAGGCTCTTGCCGAGGGTGAGATAGCTCTCGATCCAGGCCCGGCGCACCGCGAAATTCTCCGGGAAGGGCTCGGGAAAGCCGGGCTGCCGGATGGCCGCCGCCCCGTAATCGAGCTGCAGCTTGCCGCCGATGCGCAGCTTGGCGACATCGGGGAAGCGCAGGGTGATGCCCTTCTCGTCGATCGTCAGGGTCTCGCCGTTGGGCTGGTCGGGATTGCGCGTATCGGGCCGGCTCTTGTCGGTCTTGGCGTCCTCGGACAGCGCAGGGGTGCCGGCGAGGCAGCACAGGCCGAGGACGACCGGATCCAGCCATCGCACCATCGCACGCATTCCTCACAGGGGCCCGGCGCGGACCGTCCGCGCCGGATCGTCCCCGGCCATTGGCCACAACTTCGCCCCGGCCGCTACAGCATCGGCAGGCTGCGCGGGTGCGGACCGCGCGGGAAGGCCGCCTCGAGGGCGGCGCGATCCTCCGACGTCAGGCCGATCGACCCCGCCGCCGCGTTCGCCCGGGCCCGCTCGGGCCGCGCCGTCTTCGGAATGGTGAAGGTGCCCTCCTCCCGTGTCAGGAACGCGACGGCGATGGCCCGCGCCGTGGTGCCGTGCGCCTCTGCCAGGCGGGCGAGCACCCGGCCTCCGGCGCTTCCGGCCTCGGGGAAGTCGCCGCTCCCGAAGGGCGAATAGCCGACCAGGGCGACGCCGTTGCGTCGGCACCAGGGCAGCACCGCGTGCTCGATGGCGCGCTCCTTCAGATGGTAGAGCACCTGATTGCAGGCGATCTGGCCCGGCCCCGCGATCGCCAGGGCCTCGTCGAGATCGGCGACGTCGAAGTTGCTCACCCCCCAGGACCGGATCTTGCCCGCCTGCTTGAGGGCGGAGAAGCCCGCGATGGTGTCCTCCAGCGGGTAGCGGCCCGGCCAGTGCAGCAGGTAGGCGTCGAGATGGTCGGTGCCGAGGCGCTTCAGCGAGCGCTCGCAGGCGGCGACCACCCCCGCCCGGCTGGCATTGCCGGGCACCACCTTCGACACCAGGAACACCTCCGCGCGCCGGCCCGCGATGGCCTCGCCCACCAGGGGCTCGGCCTCGCCGTACATCTCGGCGGTGTCGATATGCGTCAGGCCGGCGTCGAGGCCCGCCCGCAGAGTCGCGACCGCGGCGGCGCGGTCCGCCTGGTCGAGGTGCCACGTGCCCTGTCCGATGACGGGCACCGCCGGCCCCGCCGTCCCGAAGGTTCTACTCCGCATCCGCCTCGCGCTCCCAGAATGGTGATCTCCTCTGGCAACGCATGGCGGCCACACCGGTCCCCGATCCGCGGGCCTGCGTCACCTTGGCCTTACTCGCGCCATCATGGGGCGATGATCAGGACGGGGTTCGAAGCTCGGCGCGCCAAGGGGCGCCGCCGCCTCCGGACCCATCCCCGAAGGGGTCCATCCGTTGCGCAGCGCTGCACCCTCCCCCATCCTGGCCGGATCGCCGCGGCCGGCCCCCGCCGGGGCACCGCACGAGGGACGCCGCTGATGCTGCCGCAGCACCGCTGGTTCTGGCTCCTCATCCTCTTCGCCTGCGGCGGCGCGGGTCTCCTCTACAACGTGCTGTTCGCCGGCGGCGCGACGCCCCTCGCCGGCCTGACCTACGGCCTGGCCGTGGGCGGCACGACGCTCGCCTTCGACCGGGGCATGATCCTGGGCGGCCTACAGGCGCGGATGCGCCGGATGCCGGCGAAGCTCTACGTGCCGGCGGCCGAGCTCGCCTACGTGCTGATGATCGCCGCCGGGATCGCGCTGGGCGGGTTGCTGGTCTGGGCTCTCGGACTCACCGACGACGACCTCAGCCACGCCGTGCGGATCACCCCGCGGGTGCTGGCCTACTGCCTCGCGGTCTCGGCGATGCTCGTCTTCGTCATCCGCATGCGCGATCTCATCGGCGGCGAGGTGTTCGTGAACTTCCTCGTGGGGCGCTACCACCAGCCCGTGCGGGAGGAACGGATCTTCCTGTTCCTCGACGTCGTCGGATCGACCGCCTTCGCCGAAACCCACGGCGACCTGAAGGCCCAGGCGTATCTCGGCGCGGTCTTCGCAGCCCTCGCCGAGCCCGTCCGGCGCAACGCCGGCTCCATCGACGACTATATCGGCGACATGGCGATGATCACCTGGCCGATGGCCCGCGGCCTGAAGGATGCGCGCTGCGTCGCCTGCGTGTTCGACGTGATGGACCGCCTGGACGCGGAATCCGAGGCCTGGATGGCGCGGTTCGGCACCGTGCCGCGCCTGCGCGCGGCCCTGCACGGCGGCTCGATCGTCACGGCGGAAGTCGGAGTCGACCGGCACAAGATCGCGTATTTCGGCGATGCGGTGAACGTCACCGCGCGCATCGAATCCCTGTGCCGGCCCCTCGGCACCGAGATCCTCGTCTCGGACGACCTGCTGGCCCGGATCGCGCGCCTGCCCGCGGGCATCCGCGCCCGAGCCCTCGGCGCCCACGCCCTGCGGGGGCGCGGCCAGCCCCTCAGCGTCTCGACCCTGGAGCGCGTCGGGACGGAGACGGTGGAGTCCGGCGTACCGCCGCACGCGGTCGCCGCGCAGTGAGCGGGGTCGAGCCGACCCGGTCCATCGTCGTCTACATCGACGCGGATGCCTGCCCGGTGAAGGACGAGACCTACCGGGTCGCCGGCCGATACGGGCTGCACGTCTGTGTCGTCGCCAACAGTTTCCTGACGCTGCCGCGGGAGCCGTGGATCGAACGGGTGGTGGTCAGCGACGGGTTCGACGCCGCCGATGACTGGATCGCCGAGCGAGCCCGGCCCGGTGCCATCGTCGTCACCGCCGATGTGCCCCTGGCCAGCCGCTGCGTGAAGGCGGGCGCCGACGTGCTCGCCCCCACCGGCAAGCCCTTCAGCGAGAGCGGCATCGGCATGGCGCTGGCCACGCGCAACCTGATGCAGGACCTGCGCGAGGCCGGCGCGATCACCGGCGGGCCGAAGCCGTTCTCGGCCCGCGACCGCTCGGCCTTCCTCGGCGCCCTCGACCGCACCGTGATGCGGCTGAAGCGGGGCGGCTTCGGCTAGGCTTCCGAATCCGAACCGTCGACCGGTGCGGCAGAGCCGATGCCCCCACGACCAGGCCTCGCGGCGGCGTTGCGCCGTGCGGCCCGGCCTACAGCCCGGCGGCGGCCTTGAGCGCCGCGTTGATGCGATCCTGCCAGCCCGGACCGTCCTTCTGGAAATGCTCGAGCACGGCGCGGTCGAGGCGCAGGCTGACCATCTCGCGGGCGCCGGGCACGACCGAGGCCGGGGCGGCCGGCGTGGCCGAGATCGTCTTGGCCGTTCCGACGGGCTTGGCGGTCTCGACGGGTTTGGTGGTGGCGGCCTTGAAGGCCGCCTCGGCGGCCTGTCGCGGGTCGCTCGGTCGACGGGAGCGGTCGAATGCCATGGCTTCTCCTCCGCCGGGCCGTCTCAGGACCGCTTGCGCTTGGGCGCGGGCGGCGGGGCGGCGGCCTTCGCTTCGGCGTCGGCGGCCTCCTTGGCCAAGCGCAGGGCCCGCAGCTTCACCGTCCGCTCGTCCACGGCCTTCACCGAGGCGAGATGCTCGGCCATGGCCTGGGCGCCTTCCTTGGCCATCCGCTCGGCCCGCTCGGCGCGCTCCTCGGATCGGGTCCGGGCGTCGGTCTCGTCGCTCATCGCATTCCTGTCCTTGAACCCTCCCGCACGCGCTCGGCGCGGCGTCGCAGATGCCCGTCGGCGCGGCCGCGTGGGCGGTCCGGGCGCCGGATTTCGGTGACCGATCAGGTCGTGACGCGCGCCGGACTCGGCCGGGAGACGGCAATTGGGCGGCACGAGAGGCTGTCCACACACCCTTGACGCGGATCGGCTCCGGGCGGGATCGTCGGAGGTTTAGCACGCCGGGCGCCGAAAAGGCCAACGTTTCCCGGCGGCTGCAACCGCTTGTCCTCAAGCTTCGCGTTTTCGAATACGCAATGGCCGCTCAAAACACTGAGATGAGGACGATGCCGGCGACCATGAGGGCGGCGCCGCCGAGCCGGGCGGGGCCGGCCTTGACCTGCTTCATGCCGACCCAGCCGAAATGGTCGAGAGCCACCGAGGTCAGGAGATTGGCGGTGATGAGAAGGCCGTTGAAGGCACCCGCCCCCACCTTGTCGACGAAGAGGAGGCCGCCGAACACCGCCACCGCCCCGGTAATGCCGGCCAGCGGCATCCACCAGCGCACGCCGGACACGTCCTGGCGCGTCGGCAGCGGCGTCGGGCGCACGAGGAACACCAGCACGAACACGAACACGACGGGCAGGAAGGAGACGGTGGCGGCGAGCCAGGGGTTCACCAGGGCGCCGCGCAGCTGCGAATTCCAGACGACGCCGACGGCCTGCAGGATGCCCGCGATGACGATGAAGGGGTAGAGCAGCTTCGGGTTGAGGCCGTGACCGCTATCCTTGTCCCCGCCCGTGTCGGCGGTGGTGCGGGCGATGAAGAACACGCCGACCGCCATCAGCAGACCGCCGAGCCAGGGCATGAGCTTGAAGCCGCCGCCCTGGAGGCCGAACAGGCCGAAGGAATCCATGGCGAGGGAGGCCAGGATGTTGGCCGTCAGGGTCAAGCCGTTGAAGGGCCCGGCCCCGACCTTGTCGATGAAGGCGAGCCCGCCGAACACCGCCACCGCGCCGGCGACGCCGCCGAGCGGCGCGTACCAGGGCATCTTGCCGAGGGTCTCCAGGGTGGGGAGCGGCGTCGGCATCACGAGGAACAGCGTAGCGAACACGAACACGATGGGCAGGAACGAGACCGAGGCGGCGAGCCAAGGGTTCACAAGCCGGCCGCGCAGCTGCGCGTTCATCGAATTGCCCAGCGCCTGCAGGACGCCCGCGACGAGGATGAAGGGATAGAGCAGTGCGGCGTTCACGGGGGACCTTGGGCTAGGGACTTTGGACCGGAGACTTCGGGCTGAGACGCGAGGGAGCTAGACGAGGAGCAGGCCGGCGAGCGCTAGCAGCAGCGCGGGCGGCATGACGAGCAGGCCGAGCTTGAGGAAGCGCCAGAAGCCGACGTCCTGGCCCTCGCGGCGGATCGCGGTCAGCCACAGGATGGTGGCCAGCGAGCCCGTCACCGAGAGGTTCGGACCGATGTCGACCCCGATCAGCACCGCGCCCGCGACCGTGTCGGGCACGTGGGCGGTCTGCACCGCGGCACCCGCGATGAGGCCGGCGGGGAGGTTGTTGACGAGGTTGCAGAGCACCGCGATCAGGGTGCCGGCGCCCCAGGCGGTCTCGACGGGCGAGGCGGCCGCCGCCTGCTTCAGCGCATCGGCGATCATGCGCAGGACGCCGGTCTTCTCCAGTGCCTCGACCAGCACGAACAGGCCGGCGACCAGGGGCAGCACGCTCCAGGACACGTCCTTGGCGACCTCGACGAGGCCGCCGCGCTTCATCAGGAGGACGGCCGCCGTGGTGAGGCCACCGGCCACGAAGGTCGGAAGGCCGAGATCGAGCCCCAGGGCGGAGGCGCCGATGAGGACGCCGCCGGTGGCCACGATGCCGAGGCCGGCGACGAGCCCGGTCCGCGACAGGCGTACCGTTTCGACATCGGTGGCGACCTGCTGGTCGCGCAGAACGGAATTCTGCGTCAGGCGAAGGGTGGCGTAGGTGGCGACGATGGCCAGCACCGAGGGCAGCGCGAACATCGCCAGCCACTGCGTCAGCGGCGGCATGTGCTCGGCGAAGACCACGAGGTTGGCCGGGTTCGAGATCGGCAGCACGAAGCTCGCCGCATTGGCGATGAAGGCGCAGATCAGGAGGTAGGGCAGCGGGTTCTCGACCTTGGCGGCCTTGGTGGCGGCGTAGACGGCCGGGGTCAGCACCACCGCGCAGGCATCGTTGGAGAGGAAGACCGTCACCACGGTGCCGACGACGTAGATCAGGGTGAACAGGCGGGTGGCCGAGCCCTTGGCCGCCCGCACCGCGATGCCGGCGAGCCAGTCGAACAGGCCCTCCTTCCGCGCCACCTCCGACATCAGCATCATGCCGACGAGGAAGAGGTAGACGTCCGTGCCCTTGAGAACGCCCTCCCAGGCGGTCCCGGCCGGCATCAGGCCGAACACCACGAGGGCGGCGGCGCCCAGAACGGCCCAGATCGCCTCCGGCCAGGAGAAGGGACGGGTGATCACCCCCAGGGTGGCCACGGCGGCGATCGCCCATGTGACGAGGTTCGGGGTCAGCGTCAGCGCACCCATCGGGTTCGGAATCCTTGGTCGGAAATGAAAGTCGGGCAGGGCGGATGCGCCCTACCAGTGGCGCCCGTTGCGGTTCGGGCCGAGCTGGGTGCCGAGGATGCCCCGGTCCGGCCAGGCGCCGACGGAATCCGCGTCGCTGCCGAGGCCCTTGGAGCGGACGAGGGCGCCGACGTCGCCGGCCGGCTCGATCTGGTCCTGGCCGACGCCGCCCTCGGAATCCTGGGCGCGGACGGTGAGGCGTCCCGCGCCGGGGGGCCAGTCGACCGTGGCGCGGAAGCGGCGCTCGCCCTCGGCGCGCCGCATCGGGCGCCAGGGACCGCCGTCGATGCTGAACTCGCAGACCGCCGTCCGGCCGGCACCGAGCACCAGGGCGCGGATCTCGGTGGTGCCCGAGACGATGTGGTCCTCGGCATGGGCGAGGCGGCGGTCGGCCGGCGCGGTGATCACCACGAAGGGCCAGCCCTGCGCCAGTTCCTTGAAGCGCCAGCTCACCACGCCGCGATCGATCGCCGCGATGGTGTAACCGACCGGCCCCTCCTCGATCTGGCCCGTCGAGCGGGTCGCCGCGTAGATGGTCCGGCCGTCATTGGCGAGTTCGTTGTAGTGGGTGTGCCCCATCTCGACGAGGCGGATGCGCGAGCCGTGCACGAGTTCTGCGACCGTCGCAGCCTCGCCCTCCCCCGTCAGGTCGGCGGGGTAGCTGTGCATGAACAGGGCGCAGTCGTGCCCTTCCGCCTCGGCGGCGTCCGCCTCCCGCCGGAGCCAGGCGACCTGCCCGTCGCCGAGGCGAAAATCCGGTCCGCCGGAGCCCGGCCCGCACATGTCGAGGAACAGGCAGCGGGTGCCCGACACCGTCACCGCATAGGGCAGCCGCGGCACGCCGAGGCCGGCATAGAACGCCGCGAGGCTCCCGCTCTCCATGTCGTGGTCGCCGGTGATGACGTGGAAAGGCCGGCGCAGGCGGTCGAGTTCGGCGCGCACCAGGGCGTACTGCGCGGGCGTGCCGTTGTCGGCGTTGTCGCCGGGCAGATAGACGAAGTCGACCCCGTCCACGGCGTTGATCTGGTCCACGATGGCGTGGAGGTCGCGGGCGTTGTCGGCGTCCGCATCGGTGAGGTGCAGGTCGCCGATATGGGCGAAGGCGAGGATGTCGTCGGTGGCGGTCATGGGGGTCAGGCCGCCGGCGCGGGGACGGGCGTCAGGCCGCCACCGTCGGCGCCGGAGCGGCCGGGCTCGTAGCCGCGCGTCTCCGGCATCGCGAAGAGGTAGAGGGCGAAGCCCAGGCCCGCGATGGCGGCCAGGGACAGGAACGCGGTCGAGTAGCCCGCCGACACGATGATCAGGCCGGCGAGGGTCGCGCTCAGCGCCGCGCCCAGGCTCTGGGCCGTGGCGACGGCCCCCTGGGAGACGTTGAACCGGCCCGTGCCCCGGGTCAGGTCGGCGACGATGACGGGGAAGAGGGCGCCGTAGATGCCGGCGCCGACGCCGTCGAGGAGCTGGACGCCCACGAGATAGAACGGGTTGTCCGACAGGGTGTAGAGCACGCCCCGGATCGCCAGGACGCCGAAGGCCGCGAGGAAGATCGGCTTGCGCCCGATCGCATCGGCCTTGGCGCCGACGAACACCGCCACCGGCACCATCACCAGCTGCGCGGCCACGATGCAGATCGCGATCAGCGAGGTGGCGTTGTCCTTGCCGGAGAGCTTCGTGAGCAGCTGCCCCACCGAGGTGAGCATCGCGGCGTTCGAGAGGTGGAACAGCGCGGCCAGCACCGCGAAGAGCAGCAGGTACTTGTTCTTCAGGAGCGCGGTGAGGCCCGACGGTTCCTCCTCGCCCTCGGTCCGGGCCTGCGTCTCGGTCTGGTCGAGGCCGCGGGCGAGATCATTGTCGATGGAATCGGCCGGCACCATCAGCATGGCGCCGATGCTGCACACGGCGAGCAGCGCCATCAGCCAGAACACCACGATCGGTCCGAAGAAGTAGGCGGTGCCGCCGGCGATCGCCGCCGAAGCGGCGTTGCCCGCATGGTTGAAGCCCTCGTTGCGGCCGATGCGCTTGGCGAACAGCTTCGGGCCGACGACGCCGAGGGTGATGGCGGCCAGCGCAGGCGGGAAGATCGCCCCGGCGATGCCGGCCACCGATTGCGTGGCGGCCACCACGTAGAAATTCGTGATGAAGGGCAGGACGAGGCAGCTCAGCGTGACCGCGATGGCCGCCGCGATGACGATGGCGCGCTTGTGATTGGTCCGGTCGATCAGCGCCCCGGCTGGCGTCTGGGCGATGAGGCCGGCGATGCCCGCGATGGTCATGACGAGGCCGGTGGTGGCCTCGTTCCAGCCCTGGTCCGGCCCCCGCACGGCGATCAGGTAGATCGCCAGGTAGGGACCAAGCCCATCGCGGACGTCGGCAAGGAAGAAGTTGAGCGCATCGAGCCCCCGCAGGACACGGGCCGACGGATTTCGCATCGGAGCGGTGCGGGAGGAGAGCGGCTCGGCCATGAGGGGCCCTTCCGGACGTTCGAGCAGGACGATGTGAGATCGGGCTCGCAGGGGACCGGATTCCTTGCCCCCACCAGCGGTGGCACAAGCGTGCGCGCCGATGATTGTTCCTGGGGCGGGATTAAAATGTCCGTGATGACGTAAGTGGCTGCGAAACGTCAGGTTTCGGAGGCACCGCCCGCCCCGCCGCGGAAGCGCCGGCGGACGCGTCCGGCCCCGTCGATGAATTCAAAATGCGGCGTTCGGTTGAGGGTGTGCAGGCCCGTGCCCGGGAAGCGCGGCCCCGCACGCAGGATCATCTCCACGCTCTGGGCGTAGCCCGCCGCGTCGAGGCGCCGGATCCGCGCGAGGCCGAGCGCCCCGCCATAGCCGTCGCGGCAATCCTGCACCGGCCGGAACAGGGCACCGTCCCGGGCGACGATGCGGCCGCCGGACCGGGCGGCGGCGATGTCGATCAGCACCGGATTTCCGGGATGCGCGGTCCACGGCCCGCGGAAATCCGGCGCGGACCAGAGGTGCAGGCTGTCGGAATACGATCCCCAGGCGGCGAAGGGGCCGTCATGCTCGCCGTCGTCGCGCACCGTCGCGAACAGCCACCAGCGGCCGTCGTGCCGGAGAAGAGTCGGATCGCTGGCATTCAGGCCGGAGATCAGGGTCGCCTCCTTGACCCAGCCGCCGGGGAAGGCGGTGGCGCGGTAGAGATCGAGGGTTCCGGTGGCGCCGCTCTCGGGCACCATCCAGTAGGCACCGCCCTCCGCGAAGACGAACGGATAGGAGAGGTGGTGGGCGGCCTCCAGCACCGGCACCGGTGTCCCGAGGGGGCCGTCGGCGCCGAAGCACACGGCCGAGATCACGCCCTTCTGCAGGACGTGGCTGTAATCCTCCACGAACAGCACCGTGCCGGCGGCATCGGCGATCGGGAACGGATCGGCGTAGAAGCGGCGCCCGTCGTCCGGAAGCGTGTGCCAGCCGGTCTCCGGATGGGCCTGGAGGTCGATGAGGTCGGGACCGGCGAGCCGGCGCCAGCCGACCCGCCAATGGGGCGCCCAGGTGCAGAGGGCATAGAGCCGGCGGGCGGCCATCCGGGCACAGGTGCGGGTGGCCCGGGCCGTGAGGGCGGCCGCCGTGAAGCCCGTCGGCGCCGGGCCCGGGATCGGGACACCCTCGGGCGCGAGCCGCGGCCCAGCTCCGCCGAGGGCGGCCAGGATCAGGCTCGCGGTCCGAACGAGAGCATCCTCGAAGGCGGTGAGCATGATGCCCCGCGCCTCGGTTCCGACCCGGCCGGAGGCGACGATCCGCCCGTCCTCGGTCAGGCTGACCACGGGCGGGCGCCCGGCCAGCAGCGAGGCGAGCAGGGCCGCCTCGCCGCAGGCCCCGTCGAAGGCGAGGCGCCAGACCGGGACGCCCGGCGGACCCGCCGCGTCGCCGCAGAGGTCGAGGACGAGGTCGGGCATTCCGTCGGCCGGGGCGGCACCGGCCAGAAGGTCCGCGCGTTCGACCCGCAGGGCCGGCCCGGTACGCGGCAGCCTTCGCAGCATCGTCTCGAGCCGGAACAGCAGCGCGGCGTTGGGCGGCAGCGCGCCTGGTCCCGGCGACAGGTCGAGGGACACCGAGAGCCCCGGGCGGCGCAGGAGGCGTTCGATCAGCCGGAGGTGCCAACGGCGGCACATGCCCCCGTCGAGGCGAACGCTCAGGCGCATGGAGACGGATGTCCTCGGACGAGGGAGTGGTGCGGCCCCCCGGCATGGCGCCTCCGGCGGGAGGCGTCAATCCGCGCGTTCGCGCGCCCGAACCGGGTTCCACCGCGGCCAGCCGAGGAGGCGCTGTGGCGCGAAGGGCGCCACCGGAACGGCGGGCGCGGCGCCGGTGGCGAGATCGGCCACCAGGCGCCCGGTGATCGGCCCCGTGGACAGGCCGATATGGCCGTGGCCGAACGCGAAGATCAGGCCGCGATGCCGGGGTGCCGGGCCGATCACCGGCAGGCCGTCCGGGGTCGAGGGGCGCGCGCCCATCCAGGGGCGGTTGTCGAGGCTCGCGCCCAGGCGCAGCGTTCCGCCCGCCTCCTGCGCGGCGGCCTCGATCTGGACGTAGTCGGGGGGAGCCTCGCGGGCATTGAGTTCGACGCCGGAGAGGACGCGCACGCGCCCCTCCCCCATCGGGGCGATGATCGAGCCGGCGCCGGTGTCGAGCACCGGGCGGGTCAGCGGCGGGCTGTCGGGATGCAGGGCGTAGTGGGCGTGGTAGCCGCGCTCCGCCGCGAAGGCGAAGCGGTAGCCGAGGCCGCGGGCGATCTCGCCGGAGGCGGCGCCCGCGGCCAGGACGACCTGGCGGGCCCGCACAGTGCCGCCGTCGTGGCGGATGCACCAGCCCTCCCCCTCGGGCTCGAGGTGCGTCGTAACCATTCGGAGCGTTCGTCCGCCGAGCCCGAGATAGAGGTGTTGATAGGCTTCCAGCAGCCCGCCCGGATCGCTCACGGCGCCGGTCTCCGGCAGGAGCATGCCGTGGGCGTAGGCCCGGATCAGGGCCGGCTCCGCGGCGCGGATGTCGTCCGGGTCGAGGATCTCGAAGGAGACGCCGTGCCGGCCCAGGATCGCCCGCTCCAGGGCCGCGCCGGCGAAGGCGGCGTGCGTCCGGTAGAGCTTGATCCAGCCGCAGCGGCGCAACAGGTGGCCGGCGCCCGCCCGCTCGGCCAGGGCGAGATGCGCGGGCAGCGCCGCGCTGGTCAGGGGCAGCAGGGACGCGGCGGCCCGCTCCCAGGCGGAGGTTCGGGCGGAGGCCAGGAAATGCGCCGTCCAGGGCAGCACGCGGGCGACGTGGGTGTGGCGCAGGCGCAGGCCCCGGTCGGCGTTGCGCAGGTACGTCGGCAGCTTGGCCCAGAGGGCCGGGCTCGACATCGGAAAGATCGAGCCCCGGCTGATCACGCCAGCATTGCCGTAGGAGGTCCGGGCACGCGCCTCCCCGGGATCGCAGAGCAGGACGTCGAGGCCCCGGTCCCGCAGGGCGATCGCCGAGGCGAGCCCGACCATGCCGCCGCCGATGACGACCACATCCGCCTTCATTGTCTCGACGCTCATCGGACCTCGTCCCATCCCTGCCGGCGGACTGGCGCGTATCAGGGTGCGGCCCGTTGATCGAGACCGCCCGCACGCACGCCAGCCCCTCGTCCCCCGCGAGGCCGGCCCGCGCGCGGCTCAGGATGCGCCGCGTTCCCCCGCATGCTCCTGCTGGCGGTCGACCTCGTCCCGGATGCCGCGCCCGGCCATCAGGATCTCGACCAGGAAGGCGCAGACCGCGACCACGGTGCAGACCAGCGCCACGCCGAAGCAGGCGAACAGGATCGAGGCGGTCGCGGCATCGCGCAGGGCCCCGACGAACAGGGTGAGCACGGCGATACCGGTCATGACCGCGCCGGTGGAGGCCAGGACCACGGCGCCGTCCAGCACGAAGGAGCGCCGCCGCAGATACGACAATTGCCGGGAGAGGCGGACGGCCTCGTGCGGGTCGGCGGTCCGCAGACCGGCAGCCGCCGCATCGACCTTGTCGGCGACGCGGCCGAGGCGCGTCGAGAAGACGTTGAGCAGGGTCGCGAGCGCCGTCAGCAGGAACGCGGGCGCGAGGGCGATCTGGATGACGTGGGCGATGTCGTCGGGTGCGACGGGCGTGGGGGACATGAAGGCCTGATAGGCCAAAGCGCGACCGGCCGGAATACGCTCCGGTGCCCCCGAGGCGACGGGGGCAGCGTGTCCCAAGGCTCCGATCCCCGATCCTGCGACGCGACCGGGGAACCGCCCCCCGACAAGACGGTTGACGCTTACATTGGATCTGTTCTAATTCGTAAGTAGCAGCGGCGGCACGCCGCGCAGGATGGAGATCACCGACATGGCGAACGCGAAGTGCGAGAGCTGCAAGTTCTTCGACGAGCACAAGGTCAACGGCGCCGCCGCGGCGGCCGACGAGGGCCTGTGCCGGTTCAATCCGCCGGTGAGCCAGCCGGGTCCGTCGGATCACGGCCTGTGGCCGGTGGTCGGCTCGGCCGACTGGTGCGGCCACTTCGCGCCCGAGATGTCCGCCGCGGAGTAAGCGACGGCGTCGATCCCGCTTCGACCATCCCGAAGGCCAGCCGCGAGGCTGGCCTTTCCCGTTCCGGGGTCCTGCGGTTTCGGATAGCGCCTTGGTTCAGCGCGCCGGCCGCGGCGTCACGCACCGGCCTCGGCGTCGTCCGGGAAGGCCAGCACCTCCAGGGGATCGCCGACGCCGCGCAGGGGAAAGGTCCCGAGGGGCACGAGCTGGTGTCCGTCGCTGGAGCGGGCCGCGAAGGCGCCCGAGAACAGCACGCTGACGTCGAGGACCTTGGTCAGGCTCTCCAGCCGGGCCGCCACGTTCACGGCGGGCCCGATGATCGTGAAGTCCAGGCGCGAGCGCGAGCCGATGTTGCCGTACATCACCGCGCCGACATTGACGCCGATGCCGTAGCCGAGGCGCGGCTGCCCGCGCTCGGCCCGCGCCGCGTTCAGCGCCCGCATGGCGGCGCGCGCCTCCAGGGCGGCGGATTGCGCGGCGGTGCAGGCGGCCGGCGTGTCGAGGTGGAAGATCGCCAGCAGGCCGTCGCCCATGAATTTCAGGATCTCGCCCCCGTGCCGCTCGATCGGCAGGGAGATCGCGTCGAAGTAGTCGTTCAGCAGGGCGATGACGTCGTCCCGCGGCCACAGCTCAGAGATCTCGGTGAAGCCGCGCAGGTCGATCACCATGATGGCAGCCTCCACGGTGACGCCGCTGCCGCGCCGGGTCGCCCCGTTGAGGATCATCTCGCTGGCATGCGGTCCGACATAGGTGTCGAGGAGCAGGCGGGTCAGGCGGTTCTTGTGCCGGACCTCCGTGACCACCGACAGGGCCGGCAGGAGCGAAGCCAGGAGATCGAGGTCGTCGGGCGCGAACCCGCCGGGCCGATCGGCCGAGAAGGTGACGATGTGGCTCTTGCCGAGGGTGTAGTGCAGCGGCCAGGCGACGTAGTCGGTCAGGCCCTCCGCGCGCAGGTCGCGGTAGATCCCGTAATCCGTCGCCGGCTGCGCCGGCTCTTCCAGGCGCTTCCGGACCCGCTCCGCGCCGTTGAAGATCTCGGCGGCCGGGCTCAGCTTGAACTGGTCGGTCTCGACGATGCCGTACTCGAAGTTCTGCAACGCAGCCGCCTCAAGGCCGGTCCGCCAGAGGATGCGGGTTCCGAGCCACAGGGGATGATGCGTCCGCAGGTGGATCGTGCCCCGCGCCACCGGGATCCCGGCTTCGCGCAGGCGCCGGCAGAATGCCACGAAGATATCGTCGAGGAAGCGCTCCCCCCGGGTTCCCGCCAGGAGCCAATCGAGCATCTCCCCGCGCAGCTGGGCCCGTGCGAAGCGACGGGTCTCGTCCTGGTGCAGGGGACTGTTCATGGCCGCGCCTCGCTGCCTGCTGTCGCCGTCCGAGCCGGGTCCGGCGTGCCGGGACCGGCCGGTGATTCCGCGATCATGGAGCCGTCGGCCCGCGCGCACCAGGGCGCCTCCACATTAAGGCGCGGTCACGCCGATGCCCTGTCACGCCGAGATCTTTCGGGGATCCACGCCCGGCTCCTCCGGCTCGACCATCCGGCGCCAGCGCCCGGGGCTCACACCCGCCTCGCGGGCGAAGACGCGGGTGAAATGGCTCTGGTCGGCGAACCCGCAGGCGAGCGCGATCTCGGCCAGCGACGGGCCGGGCCCCCGCATCAGGGTCTTGGCCCGGGCGATGCGCTGACGGACGAGCCAGACATGGGGCGAAACCCCGAGGGACTGGCGGAACGCCCGGGCGAAGTGGCTCACGGAGAGGCCGCACGCCACCGCGATCGCCTGCAGGCTCGGCGTGTCGCCCAGCCCTGCGCGCAGGCGGTCCTGGGCGCGGCGCAGCTGCCAGGGGGCGAGCCCGCCCCGGGCCGGCTCCGCGGCGAGGCCCGGATCGGCATGGAGGCCGATCAGATGCGCCCCGATGGCCCGGCCGATCTGCAGGCGAAACACGGCCGCGCCGCGATCCGGCCGATCGAGCGTAGCGGCGGCGCTGGCGGCGAGGTCATGGATCGTCGGGTCGACCAGGACCCTGCCGTCGACCGGCTTCAGAGCCTCGAGCGGATCGATGTCCCCGAGGCCCATGCTCGCGGCCACCTCGACGAGGATCCGGCGCGACAGCCAGATCTGCACCGCGACGCCCCGATCGTTGGTTGGGGGCCTGATGCGGCGATCGAGGAGCGTGACGGCGCTGGCGCAGATGCGCTCGGGGGCGGGTCGGAGGGGACCGCCCGCCGGCCAGCCCCCGTCATCGGCCCGCTGCACGCGGATCAGCAACCCCTCGCCGTAGGTCTGCGGCTGCGGTGCCGTCGTTCGCCCGACGGCGGGGAGCTCCGAGACCACGATGCCGTCCGTCTCCGCATCCGGCGACCGGGTCGTGCGAACGGGTTCGGGACCGGGCTCCCGCGGGGGTTCGACCGCGCGCGGGCGCTGGCCGGGCTCCAGGGCGGGCCGCCGGCGGCGTGGCAGCGGCGGAATCGCGAGCCGGGCCGCAGGGGTGTCGGCTGACCGATGCATCCTCGTCTCCACAGCAGACCTTCGGGTGAGGACACCCTGCCGGCGGGACGGGGCAACGGTCTTTCGCAGACTTGCTCGGCCGTTACGCGATCCTGCTCTTTGCCGGGCGCCTCAGGGCGCAAGCTGCCGGTATTCCCCCGGCGTGCAGCCCGTCACCCGCTTGAAGGCGGTGCTGAAGGCGGCCTGGCTCGAGAAACCGGACGAGAGGGCGACATCCACCAGCGGCAGCTTGCGCTCGGCCAGGAGCCGGCGGGCGCGCGCCAGCCGCTCGGCGCTGACGAAGCCGTAGGGCGTCTTGCCGGTGACGCGCTTGAACAGGCGCGCGAAGTGGAACGGGCTGAGGCAGGCGGCGGCGGCGAGTTCGGTCACGCCGAGGTCGCGATCGAGGTTGTCGCGGATGAAGGCGATCGCCCGCTGGATGCGCTCGGGACAATCGTGGTCGCCGCAGACCGGATCGGCCCGGTCCGGACGGTCGTGGCCGTAGGCCTGCGCCACCCGGGCCGTGAGGGCGAGGGCCGCAGCCTCCACCATCATCCGGCCCGCCGAGGATTCCCGGACGAGTTCGCTGAGGATCGACAGCCCGATCTGGCGGATCAGCGGATCCGGCACATCGGCGAGGTAGCGCACGGTGTCGGCGCGGATGCGGGCATCGCCGTAGAGGTTCGCCAGGGCCGCGAAGCGCTCGGCCGGCAGGTAGATGTGCAGGATCTCGGTCAACGGGGCCGAAATGTTGATGTCGTCCTCCCCGACGCCGACGGGGCAGAGCCAGATCGTGCCCGCCTCGACCGCCGTCCGCTGGCGGAGACCGGCGCCCTTGCGGCTGACATGCGCCCCCGGAACGCGGCGCGTCGCCAGGGTGATCTCCATCTGGGTCGGTACGATCGCCGGCAGATCGCCGGCCGGATGCGAGCGCAGCTCCGCCGCGACCCCCTGCCACTGCCGGCCCCGGGAGGTCGCAAGCAGGCCGGCTCTGGGAAACTTGTGGGCGCTGTGCCGGTGCAGATCCATGCCCGCACCGTGCAATCCTTGCGTCGGGCGCGCCATTATACAGGTGTATCGGAGACCCCCGGGCGCGGTCCCGCTATCCTGTCGGACCCCGGTGGATGAGGTGCATGCGGCACGGTTTCTCGCGGCAACGGTTCGCACGCCCGACGGACCCGCGACAGGCGCTGCCGCGCCAGGTCTTCTCCCGCTGGCCCAGCCGCGCCTCCACCTCGGCCCATGACGGTCCCATCGGCATCGACGATCTTCCGGCCTGGATGCTGGCCGCGCCGCCGGGGCGGGGCCGGGCCCGGGCGACGGCCATCGGCACGGCGGCCCTGCTGATCCTGCCATCCATGGGCCTCGCCGGCCTCGCGGGCTGGGCCGCCGCGGCCCGGGGCGGGGCGCCCGCCCTCGTCCTCGGCGCACTCGCCCTCGTCGCCGGGGGCGCGGCCCTCGCCGTGGCGGCCCGACAGGCGCAGCGGTACCGGATCGGCGAGACGCGCCTGGAGGCCATCTTCGAGCGGTCCGGCATCTCGATGTGGCGCGAGGACTGGACGGCGGCGGGCGAAGCGGTGATGGCCCTGCGCCGGGCCGGCACGGTGGACATCGAGTCCCACTTCGCGAGCCGGCCGGAGGCGCTTCGCGCCCTGCGCCGGCAGGTCATCGTCACCGACGTGAACGGCTTCACGGTCGAGGAGACGGGCGCCTCCGGCAAAGACGCCTATCTGGGTCCCCTGGACCGCCTCCTGCCGGACACCGACCAGACCTTCGTGCAGTGGCTGGTGGCCTTCGGCCGGGGCGACCGCTTCTTCCGCTCGGAAGCCCACGTGGTGCGCGCCGACGGCAGCGAGATCGACATGCTGTTCACCGCCATGCTGCCCCGGGACCTGGCGGGCTTCTCCGAGATCGTCGTGACGGCCCTCGACGTGACGGCCTTCAAGCAGGCCCAGAAGCGCTTCGCCCGGGCCGACACCGAACTCGCGCGCGCCTCCCGCATCACCACCGTGGGGGCGCTCAGCGCCTCCATCGCCCACGAGGTCAATTCCCCCCTGGCGGCCATCCTGGCCAACGCACAGGCCGCCACCCGCTGGCTGCGGCGCCCGGTGCCGGATATCGGCGAGGCCGCGGCGGCCCTCGACGACGTCGTCACCGAGGCGACCCGCGCCCGCGACGTGATCGCCCGGACCCGGTCCTATCTCGGCAACGCCCCGCGCGCCTCCGCCCCCGTGGACCTCCTCCAAGCGGCCCGCGACGCGAACCTGCTCGTCGAGGGCGAACTGCGCCTGCACCGGGCCGCCGTCCACATCGCGGCCGAGGGCGCGATTCCCTGGATCGACGCCGATGCGATCGGCCTGCAGCAGGTCTTCGTGAACCTGCTCCTGAACGCCGCCCAGGCGATGGCGGAGGGGGACGGACCGCGCGACGTCACCGTGACGATCCGGGCCACGGGCGAGGCGGTGACGGTCGACGTCACCGATACCGGCCCCGGCATCGCGCCCGAGCGGCGCGCCCACATCTTCGAGCCGTTCCACTCGACCCGGGCGGGCGGGATGGGCATGGGCCTCGCCATCTGCCGCAACCTCATCGATGCCCATGGCGGCGACATCTGGGCCGATGCCGCGCCCGGGGGCGGGGCCGCCTTCCACTTCACCCTCCCGATCGCCGGACCCGCCCATGGCTGAGCCCGCCGCCGGAGATTCCGCCACCCGGAACGCGGCCCCGCGGGCGCCCGTCGTCGCCATCGTGGACGACGACCCGGCGATCCGCTCGGCCCTGTCGCGGCTCGCCCGCTCCCTCGGCTACGCCCCCGCCTCCTTCGCCGGGGCCGAGCCGCTCCTGAACGCGGCGGACGATGCGGGGATCGCCGTCGTCGTCACGGACGTGCAGATGCCGGGCGTGAACGGTCTCGACCTCCTGCGGCTCCTGCGCCTGCGCCGACCGACGCTGCCGGTCATCGTGATGACGGCCTATCCGAGCGAGTCGAGCCGTGCGCGGGCGCTGGCCTCCGGCGCCTTCGCCTACCTTGCCAAGCCCTTCGACGCCGAGCAGTTCAAACACTGCCTGGGCAGCGTCCTCGGCATCACGCGCCACCCGTGATAGGCAGGTGCCTCATCCGCAGAAGATGCACCGGGCTGGCCCGTATCTTGTAAGCTTGCCCAGTGTATTCGCTTTCCTTGGAAAGATGTCCGAAGCGACCGTCCACATCGTCGACGATGATCCGGCCTTGCGTTGCGCGCTGATGCGTCTGTGCCGGTCGAGCGGATTGCTTGCGGTCGGTCACGGAGACGCTGCCGCACTCGCCGCGACACGGGTCCGGACGGCACCGGAATGCATCCTCCTCGACGTTCGTCTTGCCGGGGAGAACGGCCTCTCGGTCCAAGAGGCCCTGCGTTCGGCCGGCAGCACCGTGCCGATCATCTTCCTGACCGGCTTCGGCACCATCCCGATGACGGTGCGGGCGATGCGCGGCGGCGCGGTGGAATTCCTGACGAAGCCGGTGGTGGCCGAGGTCCTGCTCGATGCCGTGCACCGGGCCCTCGAAGCCGATGCGGCGGTCCTGGATGCCCGCCGCGCCCGGGAGGCTTTGGCCGAGCGTCTGCAGGCCCTGACCCCGCGCGAGCTGGACGTCATGCGCTGCGCCATCGGCGGCCTGATGAACAAGCAGATCGCCGCCGAACTCGGGATCACCGAGATCACCGCCAAGGTCCATAAGCGGCGGGTGATGGAGAAGATGCAGGCCCGATCCCTGGCCGACCTCGTGCGCATGGCCGACCAGATCGGCGTGGCGGCGACCCGCCAGCGCTGAGGCACGGCGCGAAGGTGCAAAGCGAAGCCGGATTCGACAATCCCATCCCCTCCCCCGGCCTCCAGATGCGAGCGGGCCGGCACCCGGGCCGGCGCCGCCTGCCGGGCGAGGCGGTCGGCACGGGATGATCCGGCTTGGCGGCCATGACACGGGAGGACATCGAATGAGCTGGCACAGTGCGGAGGACCCGATCCCGGGCGACCGCTTCACCTGCGACGCGATCAAGACCCTGATCGTGCCGCGCTCACGGGACCTCGGCTCCTTCGCGGTCCGGCGTGCCCTGCCGTCGACCGAGTGCCGGATGGTCGGCCCGTTCATCTTCTTCGACCAGATGGGCCCGTCCGAGTTCCTGCTCGGCCAGGGCATGGACGTGCGGCCCCACCCGCATATCGGCCTGTCGACGGTGACCTACCTGTTCGAGGGGGAGATCCTGCACCGGGACAGCCTGGGCACCGCGCTGCCGATCCGGCCGGGCGCGCTGAACTGGATGACGGCCGGGCGGGGCATCACCCATTCCGAGCGCACCGGGGCGGACCTGCGCCGGACCGGCTCGACCCTGTTCGGCCTTCAGAGCTGGGTGGCGCTGAGCCGCCAGGACGAGGAGACCGCGCCGGCGTTCGAGCATTACGAAGCCGAGGCGCTGCCGATCCTCGGCGGCGAGGGCAAGACCGTCCGGTTGATCGCCGGCGAGGCCTTCGGGGCGACATCGCCGGTGCGGACCTCGAGCCCGATGGTCTATGCCGACGTGAGGCTCGAGGCCGGCGCAGTGCTGCCCCTCGACCCGACCTACGACGAGCGTGCCATCTACACGGTCTCGGGCGCCATCGACATCGCCGGGGACGGGTTCGGCCCGGGCCAGCTCCTCGTCTTCCGGCCGGGCGACCGGATCAGCGTGCGGGCGACCGAGACCGCCCGCTTCATGGTCCTGGGCGGCGAGCCGATGGACGGCCCGCGCCACCTCTGGTGGAACTTCGTCTCCTCCCGGCCCGAGCGGATCGAGCAGGCCAAGGAGGATTGGCGCCAGGCCCGCTTCGACACCGTGCCGGGGGAAACCGAGTTCATCCCCCTGCCCGAGCAGCCGGCCCCGGTGCGCTACCCGTGAGCCGGATGCCCGCGCCTCAGACCCTCTCCGGTTGATTCCTCCGGCGCCCTTCGCGCGCCGGTCCCCTCTCCTGGAAGGAGAGGGACAGGGCGAGGTGTGTGACTTCCGCGGATGGGGTACGGCGCTCACCCCGACCCTCTCCCCATGGGAGAGGGGGCCTGTCCCGACCGGTCCAATCGACGCGATCGACCGGAAAGAACGTTCAGTAGCCGAGGGCGCAGCCGTCCTTGCGCGGATCGGATCCGGCGGCGCGCATGCCCGTCGCCGGGTCGATCCAGATGATCTGGCCGCCGCCGATCGGGACCGGGGCCGGCACCGTGACGTGCCCGCGCGCGGCCAGCCCCTCGGCGAGCCCTGGAGCGAAGCCGGCCTCGAACTCGACCCCGCCGCCATAGGCGAAGCTGCGCGGGGCATCGAGGGCCTCCTGCACGTCGAGGCCCCGGTCGATGATGCCCGTGAGCAGCTCGACATGGCCCATGGCCTGGTAGTGCCCGCCCATCACGCCGAAGGGCGCCACCACGGCGCCGTCGCGCATCAGCATGCCGGGGATGATGGTGTGCATCGGGCGCTTCGAGGGCGCGATGGTGTTGGGATGGCCGGGCTCGACCCGGAACGAGAAGCCGCGGTTGTGCAGCAGCACGCCGCTCTCCGGCGCGGTGATGCCGCTGCCGAAGCCCTGGAAGATCGAGTTGATCAGCGAGATCGCGTTGCCGTCGCGGTCGACCACGCAGAGGTAGACCGTGTCGGTGTGCCGGATCTCCGGCCACAGCATCGGCGCCTGCGCGTGGGCCATGTCGATGGCGCCGTGCGCCCGCGCCTGCCAGGCCTGGGAGAGCAGGTGCTCCACCGGCACGGCGTTCACGACCGGATCGGCGAAGAGCGCGTCGCGGTGGTGGTAGGCCTGCTTGCAGGCTTCCGCGAAGAGGTGGACCCGGTCCAGTTCGGACAGCGCGCCGACGTCGTACTGCGACAGCACGTTCAGCATCATCAGGGCGGCGAGGCCCTGGCCGCTCGGGGGACATTCGTAGACGTCGTAACCCCGGTAGCGGGTCGAGATCGGCGTCACGTATTCGGGCGCCGCGTTGGCGAAATCCTCCAGCGTGTGCAGGCCGCCGAGTTCGCGCAAGGTGCGCACCATGTCCTCGGCCACCGGGCCCTCGTAGAAGCCGGGGGCGCCGTGCTCGGCGATGCGCCGCAGGGTGGCGGCGAGCTTCGGGTGGCGCATGATCGTGCCGACCTTCGGCGCCTCGCCGTCGACGAGGTATGCGGCGGCCGAGCCGGGATCGGCCCGCAGCTTGTCGCGGTTGCGCGCCCAGTCGTAGGCGACGCGCGGCTGCACCGGATAGCCCTCCTCGGCGTAGCGGATCGCCGGCTGCAGCAACTCGCCCAAGGTGCGGGTGCCGTGATCGGCGAGCAGCCGCGCCCAGGCCGCGACGGCGCCCGGAACCGTGACGGCGTGCGGCGAGGTCGCGTCGATCGCCACCTGGTTCTCCACGTACCAGGCGTCGTGCGCGGCGGCCGGGCTGCGGCCGGAGCCGTTCAGCGTGACCGGCACGGCGGCGCCCTTCGGCGCGTAGAGGGCGAAGCAGTCACCGCCGATGCCGGTCATGGCCGGCTCGACCACGCCCTGCACCGCCACCGCCGCGATGGCGGCGTCGACGGCGTTGCCGCCGGCCTTCAGGACCTCGATGGCAGCCAGCGAAGCGAGGGGATGGGAGGTCGCGACCGCGGCGTTGGCGGCATAGACGGGCGAGCGGCCCGGTTTCGAGAAGTCTCTCACGGCGTCGGGTCCTTGGGGGTCAGGAATAGCGGGTGTCGGCGACCCAGTGGCCGGGGGCGACCTCGACCAGGCCGCCGATGGCATCCGGATCGGCGGGGGGCAGGAGGGAGGCGGCGCGCAGGCGGGCGCGCTCCTCCACGGGGTTGGGCACCGGCACGGCGCTGAGGAGGCGCCGGGTGTAGGGATGGCGCGGATCCTCGTAGAGGGCATCGGCCTCGGCGAGTTCCACCACCCGGCCGTGCCAGAGCACGGCGACGCGCTGGCAGAGGTAGCGCACCATGCGCAGGTCGTGGGAGATGAACAGGTACGAGATGCCGAGCTCGTCCTGCAGGTCCTGCAGCAGGTTGACGACCTGGGCCTGGATCGAGACGTCGAGGGCGGCGATCGGCTCGTCGGCGACGATGAAGCTGGGTTTCAGCGCGATCGCGCGGGCGATGCAGATGCGCTGGCGCTGCCCGCCGGAGAACTGGTGCGGGTAGCGCCGGGCGAAGCGCGGATCGAGTCCGACCCGGGCCAGCAAGCCCTCGACCTCGTCGCGGCGCTCGCCCCGGGCCATGCCGGGCCGGTGCAGCCGAAACGGCTCGGCCACGTAGTCGCCGATGCTCATGCGCGGGTTGAGGGCCGCGTAGGGGTCCTGGAACACCATCTGGATGCGAGCGCGCATCCGGCGCATCTCCCCGGCGGAGAGCTTGGCGAGGTCGGTGCCCTCGAAGGCGACGGTGCCGGCGCTCGGCGGGTTCAGCATGGTGACGGCACGGCCGATGGTGGACTTGCCCGAGCCGGATTCCCCCACGAGGCCCAGCGTTTCGCCCGGCCGGATGTCGAAGCTGACATCCTGGACCGCCCGGAACACCGCGCCCTTGCCGCCCCACCAGCTGCGCAAGGGGTAGTGCTTGCTCAGGTTGCGCACCGAGAGCAGCGGATAGCGGTCGGCGGGCTCGGGCCTCATCGTGCGGCTTCCTCAGCGGCGAGGCGCGCCGGCAGGTCGTACCACGCCGCCACGAGGTGGCCCGGGGCGGCGCCGGGGGCCTGGGCCAGGGGCGGCGCCTCGGTGAGGCAGCGCGACGTCGCGTACGCGTTGCGCGCGGCGAAGGGGTCGCCCGGCGGCGGATGGCGCATGTCCGGGGGAGCGCCCTCGATCTGATGCAGGCGCCGGCGCCCGGCCCGGCCGCGGCTGAGGTCGGGCAGCGAGCGCAGCAGACCGAGGGTGTAGGCGCTGCGCGGATCGCGGAAAAGGTCGTCCACCGGGCCGCGCTCGAGGATGCGGCCGGCATACATGACCTGCACGGTGTCGGCGATGCCCGCCACCACGCCGAGATCGTGGGTGATCCAGATGATCGCCATGCCGATCTCGCGCTTGAGCTCCTGCACCAGACCGATGATCTCCGCCTGCACGGTGACGTCGAGGGCGGTCGTTGCCTCGTCGGCGATGAGGAGCTTGGGGCGGCACGACAACCCGATGGCGATCATCACCCGCTGGCGCTGGCCGCCGGAGAACTCGTGCGGGTACTGGTCGAGGCGGGCGCCGGCGTTCGGGATGCGCACGAGGTCGAGGAGGTCGCGGGCCCGGGCCCGCGCCGCCCGGCCGTCGAGGCCGAGATGGATGCGCAGGGGCTCGATGATCTGCGCGGCCACCGTCATGCCGGGGTTGAGGGAGCTCATCGGGTCCTGGAAGACGAAGCCGATCTGCCCGCCGCGCACCTTACGCAGGTCGCGCTCCGGCAGGCGCAAGAGGTCGCGGCCGGCGAACAGAACCTGCCCGCCGGTGATGCGGCCGGGCGGGCGCGGAATCAGCCCCAGCATCGCCAGCACGTGCACGCTCTTGCCGGAGCCGGATTCGCCGACGATGCCGAGGGTCTCGCCCTCCTTGAGCGCATACGACACGCCGTTGACCGCGTGGACCGCGCCGCCCTCGCTGTCGAAGGCGACGCCGAGGTCGCGGACGTCGAGCAGGGGCTTCGGGCTCTCCGGAACCATGGTCAGGTCCTCTGCCGGGGGTCGAGGGCATCGCGCAGGCCGTCACCGAGGAGGTTGAAGGCCAGCACCGCAAGGAAGATTGAGGCCCCGGGCCAGATCGCCATCCAGGGCGCCTGCTCGAGGAAGTTCTTGGCGACGTTGAGCATCGAGCCCCAGGACGGCTCGGGCGGCTGCTGGCCGAGGCCGAGGAAGGACAGGCTGGCCTCGGCGATGATCGCCGCCGCGATGGTCAGGGTCGCCTGGACCAGGATCGCCGGCACGATGTTGGGCACGATGTGGCGGATGGCGATCCGCCAGGGCGAGTTGCCGACGGCGCGGGCAGCCTCCACGAACTCCTCCGCCGCCACCGCCTGCACCTGCGCCCGGGTCAGGCGCACGAAGGTCGAGGTGGCCGAGAGGCCGATCGCCACCATGGCGTTGGTCAGGCTCGGACCGAGGAAGGCGGCGAGCGCGATGGCGAGGATCAGGAACGGGATCGCCAGGAGGGCGTCGGTCAGGCGCATGATCGCCAGGTCGACCATGCCACCGGCATAGCCGGCCAGCAGGCCGAACGGCAGGCCGAGCGCCACCGCGAGAGCCACCGAGGTCAGGCCGGCGCCGAGGGAGGCCCGCGCCCCGAAGACGATGCGCGAGAGCACGTCATGCCCGACCTCGTCGGTGCCGAAGGGATGCGCCCAGCTCGGCGGAGAGCGGATGGCGCCCCAATCGGTGGCGATGGGATCGTAGGGCGCGATCCCGTCGGCGAAGATTGCCATCAAGATCAGCGCCACCACGATGACGAGGCCCACCATGGCGGTGCGGCGCGCTTTCAAGCGCGTCCAGAATTCGCGGATCGGGCTCGGCTCGGCGCGGAGCGCGGGCTCGGCGGCCGACAGGGCGATGCCGGGCGGGGCGATGGCAGCCTTGGTCATCGGGCGCCACTCCCGTCGATCGGTTCCTGCCAGGCGATCACGCGCTTCCCTCCCCCTCGTGGGGAGGGATCGAGGGTGGCGCCGTCAGCCTCCGCCGCCTGAGGGTCACCCAACCACCCCCAACTCCTGCTCCTGCCCACGAGGGGGAGGAGAGACGCGCTCGATATCCCCGCGATGCGGTGCTCCTGCACAACGCCCATGCTCACGCGCGCCTCAGCTTCGGGTTGACGAGGGCCGCGAGGAGGTCGGCCGCGAGGTTGAGGAGGACGTAGGTGGTGGCGGTGCAGATCACGACGCCCTGCACGGTGGCGTAGTCGCGGTTGAACACCGCATCGACCATCAGCTTGCCGAAGCCCGGCACCGAAAACACCTGCTCGGTGAGCACCGCGCCGGAGAGAAGCTGCCCGAATTCGAGGGCGCCCAGGGTGATGATCGGGATCGCCGCGTTGGGCAGGGCGTGGCGCAGGATCAGGCGCAGGGGCGAGACGCCCTTGGCCCGGGCGGTGCGGACGTAGTCCGAGCCGAGCACGCCCAGCATCGCCGCGCGGGTGTGGCGCATCATCACCGCCGCGATGGCGTTGCCGAGGACGAAGGCCGGCATCGCCATGGAGCGCAGGTTCTCGGACAGGCTCTCGAAGGGCGAGACGTAGCCGGACGCCGGGAGCCAGCCGAGCTGCACGGAGAACAGCAGGATCATCAGGATGCCGAGCCAGAAATTCGGCACCGACAGGCCCCAGAGGGCGATGCCGTTGGCCAGGGTGTCGGCAGCCGTTCCGCGCTTGACCGCCGACAGGATGCCCATCGGCACGCCGATGACGAGCGCCACCAGCATGGCGAGACAGGCGAGTTCGAGGGTGACCGGCAGCTTCTCGATGACGAGGTCGAGGACCGGCTTCTGCAGGCGGATCGACTCGCCGAGATCGCCCTGCAGCACGCCGCCGGCCCAGAGGGCGTAGCGCACCGGCAGGGGCTGATCGAGGTGGTACTTCTGCCGGATGAAGGCGATGACCTCGGGGTCGCGCTCCTCGCCGGACAGGGCCGTCGCGGTGTCGCCCGGCAGCAATTGCTGCAGGGTGAAGATGATCATCGAGGCGATCACCAGGGTTGGGATCGCGAGCGCCAGGCGCTGGACGAGAAAGCGCAGCATCGGCCGGGCCCCCGCCTCAGTTGAGCGTGAGGCCGGTGAAGCGCACGAGGCCGTCGGGATAGGGCGTGAAGCCCGTGAGCTTGGTGCTGTAGGCCCAGAACAGCTTGCGGTGGAACAGGTAGATCAGCGGCCGGTCGGCCATCACCCGGTCGGCGAGCTGTTTCCAGGCCTCGGCGCGCTGGCCGGGATCGACCGTGGCACGCTCGGCGCCGAGCGCCGCGTCCGCCTCCGGGTTGCAGTAGCGTGCGTAGTTCAGGGGCGTCTTGCAGGCGAGGAAGCTGAAGGTGTTGCCGTCGGGATCGGGCCGGCCGCTCCAGGAATAGAGGTAGGCGTCGAAATTGCCCTTGTCGGCGGCGTCCAGCGCGGTGGTGAAGTCGGTGGCCTGGAGCTTCACATCGAAGCCGGCCTCACGGGTCATCGCCTGGATGACCTGGCCCACCTGGGGCGCCTCGTTGTTGGCGTAGACCGTGAGGGTCACGCTCGGCTTCGGCACCCCGGCCTCCGCCAGCAGGGCCTTGGCCTTGGCCACATCCCGCTTCGGGATCGGATACGCCTGCACGTAGGCCGGGTGCTTGGGCGAGACCCACTGGTTGCCGGGCAGGAACTCGCCGCTGAACACCACCTGGTTGAGGGCGTTGCGGTCGATGGCGAGGTCGAAGGCGGCGCGCACGCGCGGGTCGGCCACCGCCGAGCCCGCCCTGTTCGGGTTGAACACGATGGACTGGAAGCCGAGCTCGATGGTCGAGCCGATCTTGAGCTTCGGGTCGCGGCTCACCTGCGGCAGGTCGGTCGGGGTCAGCCGCTCCAGCAGGTCGAGCTGGCCGGCGCGGAGGTTCGTCAGGCGCACGGTGCCGTCGGGGATCGGCCGGAACTCGATGCGCTGAAGGTGGATCTGGTCCTTGTTCCAGTAATCGTCGAAGCGCTCGACCACGATCCGGTCCTGCGGCACCCGCTCGACGAACTTGAACGGCCCGGCGCAGACGGGAGCGGTGGAGAACTTGTCGCCCAGGCGCTCGGCGGCCTTGGGAGAAACCATCATGCCGGCGCGGTCGGTGAACTGCGCCATCAGGGGGGCGAACGGCGTCTTGAGGAGGATCTTGAAGGTCAGGTCGTCGACGACCTCGACCCGGTCGATCGGTGCGATCTCGCCGCGCCGCTGCGATCCGGGCAGCTTCATGTGCCGCTCGAGGCTGTACTTGGCCGCCGCCGCGTCGAGCTTCTCGCCGTCGTGGAACAGCACGCCGGGCCGCAGGGTCATGGTGAGGGTCTTCTGGTCCTCCGACAGGCTCCAGCCGGTGGCGAGCTGCGGCACCGGCTTCAGGTCGGGGCCGATATCCACGAGCTTGTCGCACAGGGCTGCGAAGACCATGCGGCCGGCGAAGGTGCGGGCCAGCGTCGGGTCGAGGGCGTCCGGGTCCTCCATCAGGCCGAAGCGCAGGGTCTGGGCCTGCGACGCCCCGACGAGAACGGGCGACAGCGCGGCAATGCCCGCGACGAGGCCGACAGCGAACAGACGCAGCATCACGCTTCCTTCAGAACAGGGATCGGTCCGGATCGCGGATCGGTCGCACCCGAGGGCCGATCGGCACGAGCCGGGAAGACGTTCGAAAGTGCATACATTATCCGTGCCAGCGGATGCCGGCGCAAGCGCGGCCGGTTACCAAACCGCCACTTGCCCATCGCGGCGCGGATCGCTGGCGCCGACATAGCCCTCGGTGCCCGCATCCCCCATGCGCCAGATGAACTGGCCGGCGCCGAAATCCTGGTAGCTGTCCTGGATCACGTCGACCCGGTGGCCGCGCTCCACAAGGCCCTGCAGGGTCGCGGCCGGCATCGTCGCCTCGGCGTTGATCTCCAGGCCCGCGTTGAAGCGCCAGCGCGGCGCGTCGCAGGCGGCCTGCGGGTTCTGGCCGTGGTCGATCATCCGCACCAGGGTCTGCAGGTGGCCTTGCGGCTGCATGTTGCCGCCCATCACACCGAAGCTCATCACGGGCGCGCCGCCCTGCGTGAGGAAACCCGGAATGATGGTGTGGAAGGGCCGCTTGCCCGGTGCCACCACGTTCGGACTGCTCGGGTCCAGCACGAAGCCGTAGCCGCGGTTCTGCAGCGACAGGCCCCATTCGGGCACGACCACGCCCGAGCCGAAGCCCATGAAGTTCGACTGGATGAAGCTCACCATCATGCCAGATTCATCGGCCGCCGTGAGGTAGACGGTGCCGCCGCGCACCGGGTTGCCGGCGCCGAAATCCTGCGCCCGGCGCGGGTCGATCAGCTTGGCGCGGTCCGCCAGATAGGCGGGGTCGAGCATCGCCTCCGGGCTGACCTCCATGCTGCGCGCGTCGGCGACGTAGCGGTAGGTGTCGGCGAACGCGAGCTTCATCGCCTCGATCTGCAGGTGCTGCGCCGCCGGCCCGTCGGGGGCCAAGCCCGCGAGGTCGAAGGAGTCGAGGATGCCGAGGGCGATCTGGGCGGCGATGCCCTGCCCGTTCGGCGGGATCTCGTGCAGGGTGTAGCCGCGGTAGTCCTTGGCCGTCGGCGTCACCCATTCGGGCCGGAAAGCGGAAAGGTCCGCCACCGTCATGGCGCCGCCATGGACCGCGGCGTGGCGGGCCATGGCCTCGGCGATCTCGCCCTCGTAGAAGGCCCGCCCCTTGGTCTCGGCGATGGCCCGCAGCGACCGGGCGATGCCCGGCAGGGTGACGCGCTCGCCCACATGGGGGGCGCGGCCGCGGGGCAGGAAGGTTTCGGCGAAGCCGGGCTGGCTCACGAGATCGGCGACCGTCGCGGCGGCCGCCCATTTCTGCTGCACCACGACCGGCGCGAGGTAGCCGCGCTCGGCGATCTCGATGGCGGGCTGCAGGAGATCGGCGAAGGGCAGCGTCCCGAAGCGCTCGCTCAGGGCCACCCAGGCCGCGACGGCGCCCGGCACCGTGACGGAATCCCAGCCCCGCATCGGCGGGCGCTCGGCTGCCCCGTATTTCCGGGCGAAGTAGTCGGGGGTCCAGGCCGCCGGCGCCCCGCCCGAGGCGTTGAGGCCGTGCAGCGCCTTGCCGTCCCACAGGATGCAGAAGGCGTCCGAGCCGAGGCCGTTGCTGCAGGGCTCGGTGATGGTCTTGGCCGCCGCCGTGGCGATGGCGGCATCGACCGCATTGCCGCCCTGCCACAGCATGCGGATGCCGGCCTGGGCCGCGAGGGCGTGCGAGGTCGAGACCATGTTGCGGCCGAAGATCGGCATCCGCACGGTGGGGTAGCCGGTGGTCCAGTCGAACGGCTTCATCGGATCGGGGTCTCGCGCATCGGGGGATCCGGCGATGATGGAGACAAACGCCGGGTCCGCCAAGTCGCGGGCGAAGCCCCGGCCGGTGGCGGATGTCAGGGAATGACCCGCTCCGCCCGCAGGCGCGCGAACAGGTCGAAGAACGCGTCGTCGGTGGCCTGGTAGTCGAGGAAGCCGAGGCGCCGGCTCTTGCTCATGTCGGTGACGACCTCGATGGGGCGGCCGAGATCCGCATCCGTGTGCCAGGCCGAGGCGAGGCGCCCGAGATCGGCCTCCTTGAGGCCGTGCCGGGCGGCGAGTTCGGCCCAGAGCGGGGCGGCGCCGTCCATCTGCTGCTCCAGGGGCAGGACCGTGCCATCGAAGGGCGCCGGCTGCACGCCGAACCAGTCGGCGATCCGGCCCCACATCCAGCTCCAGCGGAAGACGTCGCCGTCGACGATGTTGAAGGCCTCGTTGCGGGCCGCCGGCGTGGTGGCGGCCCAGGCGAGCTGGCGCGCCAGGATGCGCGCATCCGTCATGTCGGTGAGCCCGTTCCACTGGGCGGCCGAGCCCGGGAAGCGGAACGGCCGACCGGTCTCGCGGCAGAGCGTAGCGTAGACGGCCAGGGTCACGCCCATGTTCATGGCGTTGCCGAGCGCGTAGCCGATGATGGTGTGGGGCCGGTGCACGCTCCAGCCGAAGCCGTCCCGTGCTGCGGCGGCGAAGACCTCGTCCTCCTGCGCGTAGTAGAAGTTCTCGACGTCGAGGCGGCCCTGCTCCTCGCGGAACGGCGTGGCCGGCAGGGTGCCCTTCCCGTAGGCCTCGAACGGCCCGAGATAGTGCTTGAGGCCGGTGACCAGGCCGACATGCGCCACGCCGCCGTTCGGCCGAAGGGCGTCGAGGAGATTGCGCACCATCGTCCCGTTGACGCGGATGTTCTCCGCCTCCGTCTCCTGGCGGAGCCAGGTCGTGATGAAGACGTCGGTGGGGCGGACCTCCGCCAGCGCTCCGCGCAGGCTCTCGGGGTCGAGGAGGTCGGCGGCCACCGGCGTGACGCCGGCCAGGTCGGCGGGCGGGCGCCGGGCGAGGCCGGCCACGGACCAGCCCTCCGACACCAGGTGACGGGCGAGGTTGTTGCCGACGATGCCGCTGACGCCGGCGATGAGGGCCGTCCTGGTCATGGAAGTCTCCGTCTTGATCTGAGACCGACCTATGGAGACAGTCCGCCCCTGACCAGACGGCACCGATTGGGGTCATAGGCACCAAACGGTACCCAGCAAAGGGCGACGACCATGGAGAGGCTGAGTGCGGACGAGACGTGGCGCGAGGACTGCGCACCGCGCCGGGTGCTCGACCTGTTCGCCACCAAGTGGACCAGCATGGTCCTGCACACGCTGCACGCTCGCCACGGCGGGGCGGCGCGCACCGGCGTGCTCCAGCGCAGCCTGCCCGGCATCTCGAAGAAGATGCTGACCCAGACCCTGCGCGACATGGAGGCGAGCGGCCTCCTCACCCGCCACGTGGCCGGTACGGTGCCGCCCGCCGTGGACTATCGCCTGACCGCGCTCGGGGGCCGCTTCGTCGAGCCGGTCGAACTCCTCTACGCCTGGGGCCGCGCCAATGCCGACGCCCTCGACGACCTGAAGCCCCGGCCGACCTCCCGCCGCTGACGGGCGGAGGCCGCTCCGGCAAGCCTCCTGCATGGGAGGGCCGCCGAACCGGCAACCAGGCGGAGACGACGACACGATGGCGACGCGATCCAAGGTGGCCTTCATCGGCACGGGCGGGACGATCGCGTCCCTCGGCTGGGATTCCCTCGACGTCCTCGACTACACCGCCACCGGGCAACGCCTCGCGGCCGACGCGATCCTCGAGCGGGTGCCCGAGGCGCGCACCGTGGCCGAGGTGGTCGCGGTGCCGTTCCGCGCGGTGGCGAGCCCCGCCATCGGCTTTGCCGAGTGGCGTGCCCTCGCCGCCCTCTGCGCGGAACTCGCGGAGGCCCATCCCGACCTCGCCGGCATCGTGATCGGGCACGGCACCGCGACCCTGGAGGAGACCGCCTACGCGCTCGGCCTCACCCTGACGGTGGCCTGTCCGGTGGTCCTCGTCGGGGCCCAGCGCCCGATCAGCGCCCTGTCGAGCGACGCCGGCCTCAACCTCGTCTCGGCCCTGCGGGTCGCCGCCGACCCGGTCTCGCGCGGGCGCGGGGTGCTGGTGGTGCTCAACGACGAGATCCAGGCGGCCCGCGAGGTGACGAAGACCTCGGTCGGCCGGCTCCAGACCTTCCGCACGGCGGATTTCGGCGTCCTCGGCCACGTCGATGGACCGCATGTCCGCTACTACCGCCGCCCCGAGCGACGGCACGCCCCGGGCACGCCCTTCACCCTGGAGGGGCGGGCCGCCCTGCCCCGGGTCGACGTCGCCTACGCCTATGCCGACGCAGACGGCACCGCCGTGCGCGCCTTCGTGGCAGCCGGCGCGCAGGGACTCGTCTCGGCGGGCCTCGCCCCCGGCATGACGCCCCCGGGCGAGGCCGACGCCCTGGCCGAGGCCGTGGCCGCCGGGGTGGTGGTGGTCCAGTCCACCCGCGCCGGCAGCGGCGTGGTGCCGGTCACGACCCGCCTGCGCGAACGCGGGATCCTCAGCGCCGACAACCTGACGCCGCAGAAGGCGCGGATCCTGCTCGCGCTGGCGCTGACCCGCACCCGCGATCCGGTCGACATCGCCGCGATGTTCGCGACCTACTGAGCGGCAGGGCGCGCCGTTCGACGGGTGCGGATGGCGCGTGCGGCCGGCCCCAAACGCGTCGACGCCGATCGCCCGCAGAGGGCACGCGAAGACGGGAAAACGGAAGGCGGAGCGCCGCCCGAACCACCCGCGCCCGCGCCTATTCCAGCGAAGTCTGTGACCTTTCGGCGTTTCGGCCGTTAATGAGACATGCCGAACCGGTCGCGACGGCGTGACCGGCCATCCCGAACCATCGACGCGAGGTCCCTTTCATGAAGTCATTCGTCATCGCCACCGCCCTCCTCCTCACCCCCGTCGTCCTCGCGGGCACGGCGCAGGCCCAGGGCACCATCCGGGGCGCCGAGCGCGGCGTCGAGGACGGCAACCGCGCGGCCGGCCCGATCGGCGGCGTGGTGGGCGGCGCCGTCGGCGCGGCCACCGGCACGGTCGGCGGCGTCCTCGGTGTCGATCCGGATCGCCGTGAGGACCGGATCGAGCGTCGCGAGGAGCGTACCACCATCACGCGCGAGCGCCGCGACCGCTAAGCCGACCGCCTCGGCCCCGTCTCGGGGCCGAGGCCTTTCCGGGCCTGTCCGCCCAATCCCCGCCGGACCGCATGCGCCCCGATTCCGATCCGCACGCCCACCTCCTGGCCACCGCCCGGGGGTTGTCCCATGCCCTGCACGACGCCCTCGCGCGCCTCGGGCCTGTGCCGGTCGAACCGCCGACCCACGCCCATGTCGCGGACCGCCTCGCCCTCGAGGTCGTGAACCAGCAGATCTCGACCCGCGCCGCGGCAGCCATCTGGGCCCGCGTCGAGGCCGCGGCGCAGCTGCGGAGCGTGGCCCCCCGCGACCTCTTCGTCGAAGCCCATGCCGAGACCCTACGCGGCTGCGGCCTCTCGGGCGCCAAAGTGCGGGCGGTCCAGGCCATCCGCGCCGCGGACGAGGCGGGCCTGTTCGGCCCCGACCTCGCCACCCTGCCCCACCCGGACCGCGCGGCGATCCTGCGCAGCATCAAGGGCGTGGGCCAGTGGACCGCCGACATGATCGGCATCTTCCACTATCACGACCCGGACATCTGGCCGGCCGGCGACGTCGCCGCCGTCGGCAGCCTCCGGCGCCTGACCGGCTGCACGGACACGCAGGCGTTCACGGGCTCCTTCGCGCCCTATCGCTCCCACCTCGCCCGCGCGATGTGGCGGGTACGCGACCTCGTGCCGGCCCCGACCCGCGCGGCCTGATCAGCGCGCCCCGAGGGGCGGCGTGCTCGCCGGCAGCCGACGCAAGGTCGTCGCCTGCTCGAAGGCGTAGGCGAGACCGAGGAGCTTCGCCTCGCTCCAGGGCTGGCCGAGCAGGTCCATGCCGACCGGCACGCCCTCGGGCGCCGTCGCGGTAGCGGCCGAGAACCCGGCCGGGACGTCGATGGCGGGGAAGCCCGTCAGCCCCGCGACGATCCCGTTGCGATCCGCCTGGTTGAGTTCGCCGATGGGCACCACGAGCCGCTTCTGCAGCGGGTAGACCAGGGCGTCGAGCTTCTGCGCCGCGAAAACCTCGGTGACATGCGCCTTCAGGGCGGCGATCCGTCCGAGACGGGCCCTGTACTCGGGCTCGGCCATGCCGTCCTGGCGCGCCTCGGCGGCCGTCAGGAACGACTCCAGGGCGGCGCGGTGGAACCGGCCCGAGGCCAGGATGCCGGCGAGATCCTTGTGCGGCGCATTCGGGATCGTGGCCAGATAGCCGTTCATCAGCGCCTTGTACTCGTAGGTCTGAACGTCGTCCTCGCGGTTGAGGGCGTCGGCCTCGAAGGCCGGATCGTCGATCCGCACCAGGGTGGCGCCCGCCGCCTCCAGGGCGTCGAGGGCCGTCTGCATGACGCGGTTGACCTCCGCGTGCTCCGGCTTGGTCCCGAACAGGGCCCGGACGACGCCGAGGCGGGCGCCCTTGAGGGCGTCGGGCTTCAGCGCATCGGCGTAGCTCCGCGCGACCTTGCCGATCGCCGCGGCCGTGAGGGGATCGGCCGGGTCGGGGCCGGCCATGGCCTGCAGCAGGGTCGCCGCATCCGCCACCGTGCGGGTGATCGGCCCGATGGCATCCTGCGTCTTCGAGACCGGCATGATGCCCGCGAGGCTGATCAGCCCCTGGGTGACGCGCAGGCCCACGAGGTTGTTGGCCGAGGCGGGCGAGCGGATGGAATTCACGGTGTCGCTGCCGAGCCCCCCGAGGGCGAAGCCGGCAGCCAGCCCCGCGCCGACGCCGCCGCTGGAGCCGCCGGGGGTGCGGGTCAGGTCGTAGGGATTGCGGACCTGTCCCCCCAGCGAACTCACCGAGACCCCGCCGAGGGCGAGTTCCTGCATGTTCGCCTTGGCCAGCACGATGGCGCCGGCGGCGCGCAGGCGGGCCACCGCCGTGGCGTCCTGCGCCGGCTGCGCGCCCGCCAGCGCCGCCGAACCACCGGTCGTCGGCAGTTCGACGGTGTCGTAATTGTCCTTGAGGAGCAGGGGGACGCAGCCGAGGGGCTTGGCCGCGCCCGCCGTGCGATCCGCGTCGTAGGCTTCGGCCTGGGTCAGGGCCTGCGGGTTCAGCGCCCGGATCGCCGCGAGCTTCGGACCGGCCTGATCGTAGGCGGCGATGCGGTCGAGATAGCCCTGGACCAGGTCGCGGCAGGTGATCCGCCCGGAGGCGAGGGCCTCGCGCGCCCCGGCGATCGTCGCCTCCTCCACTCGAAAAGGCGCCGAAGCCGCATCCTGCGCCGCGACAGGGGCGGCTTGGGCGAACACGACTTGGGCGAACACGACTTGGGCGAGGACGGCGCCGGCGAGGACGCAGGCCGGTCCGGAGAGGGCGATCTTGGGCATGGGATTCCGATGCGGATCGAGGAGGCCCGCGATCAGGCAGCCTCCGGAGCCACATGGTCAAGGCGTTCCGTTGACGGCGGCCCGCTCGCGGGTGATCCCGTCGCCGGGCGATGCGCGCCGGCCCCGAGGAGATCCGAATCGATGCCCTCTCCTATCCTTCTCGTGACCAGCCTTCCCGCCGCCGAGGAAGCGGCCTGGCGGGACGCCCTGGGCGCAGCCATGCCGGGAGAGCGAATTCACACCGCATCCGAGGGCGCCCCGGCGGTCGCGGCGGAGGTCGCCATCGTGGCGAACCCGCCGCTGGGGTCCCTCGCGGGCCTGCCGAACCTGCGCTGGATCCAGAGCCTCTGGGCCGGCGTCGACCGCCTGGTCCTCGACGACACGCTGCCCGACGTGCCCGTGCGGCGCCTCGTCGACCCGACCCTGGCGCGCGCCATGGCGGAGGCGGTGGCGGCGGCGGTCCTGCACCTGCACCGCGATTTCCCGCGCTATGCCGCCCAGCAGCGCGCGGGAACGTGGCGCCAGCATCCCGTCCGCCCAGCCCATGAGCGCCGCGTCACGATCCTCGGCCTCGGCGAGATGGGCCGGGCCGCAGCGGACCTCCTACGCGCCCTCGGCTTTCCCGTCCGGGGCTGGAGCCGGTCCGGCACCGCCCACGGGACGATCCCGGTCGCCAGCGGCCCGGACGCCTTCGCGCGGAGCCTCGCGGCGGCCGACATCCTGGTCAACCTGCTCCCCCTGACCCCCGACACCCGCGGCATCCTGGACGCCGACGCCTTCCACCACCTGCCGCCGGGCGCCGCCCTGGTGAATTTCGGGCGCGGCGCGCACGTGGTCGAGGACGATCTCCTCGCCGCCCTGGCGACGGGCGCCCTCGACCACGCGATCCTCGACGTCTTCCCGGAGGAGCCCCTGCCCCCGGAGCATCGCCTCTGGACCCATCCGGCGATCACGATCCTGCCCCACGTCGCGGCCCCGACGAACATGGCCTCGGCCGCCGCGCTCGTCGCCGAGGCGGTGGCGGAGTTCCGGCGCACCGGCCGTGCGCCGGCAGGGATCGACCGGAGGCGGGGCTACTGAGGGCCTGCGCCCCCGCGCCACCCGCGTGCGGCGCCTCGAACTCGACCGGAGCGGGGGACGCGGACACGCTTCGTCACGCTGGCGGCAACGGCGCGACAAACGGGCCGGCTATCTCCCGGTTCGAAGCGGCCATCGCCGCTCCGACTTCGGAGACAGACCCATGAAGACCACGATGTTCGCCCTCCTTACCGCCGGCCTGCTCGCGGCGGCCCCGGCCCTCGCCGTCGACGGACACGGCAACGCGTCGAACCCCGAGCAGGTGAAGCCGAACCTCGGCTCCGTCTCCGGCGGACCGAACCACAGCGACGATCCCCGGGTGCGGGAGACGCAGGACAAGGGTCTCGACGGCAAGCCGCTGCATTCCGACACGGACGGGCATGCCCACGGCCACGGCCACGGCAAGAAATAGTCCCGCCGCCCCGGCCCGACGCCGCCCCCGCTTCCCGCAGGCTCACCCGCCTGCGGGAAGCGCGCCCGAGGGACGAAGACCCTGGCGCTGCCGGAGGCCGTGAGGACCACCCGCGGCGGCGGCGCCAGGGGAAAGCCCCGACGATGATGAGCGCGAGGGAGCCGTCGTTGCCGCGCAAGGGAAAAGCCGCGTTCGGTGCGCGGGGAAGTCGCCGGCCCGCGCGTCACCGCAGCGTGGCCGCCATGGGCGCCGGTGGCGGGGACATGGGCGCCGCTGGCGAGGACATGGGCGCCGCTGGCGAGGAGGAGTCCCACCCGGGTGACGCGCAGGTGCGCCGGGGCGAAGATCGACAGGGCGGTGGTCGGCACGGAAGGGCGCGGACCGGCGCCGGGCTCGGGCAGGGGCCGGCACACCCCGACCACCGGGCGCGCCGGCTCGAGGGGACGCACTGGGGCGGCGCCGCGTTTACACCGGACAACCACGGCGCGATCACACCCATCCGAACGGATCTCCCATGACCACGAACAGACGCAACGCCCTTAGGGTCGCGGCCGCGGCCGCCGCCGGCACTGCCCTTCGGTCCACGGGGGCGACCGCCGGGGAAGCCGGGACGGCCCCGGGCGGCGCCGCGCCCCGGCCGCTGTTCGCCCTGCCCCCGGTCACGATCCCCATCGTCGGCAGCGCCGAGGTCTTTCCGGTGCGGCGGATCTACTGCATCGGGCGCAACTACGCCGCCCATGCCCGCGAGATGGGTTCGGACCCGACGCGCGAGCCGCCGTTCTTCTTCCAGAAGCCCACGGACGCGATCCAGGTCGTGCCCGTCGGCCACGTGGCCGACCACCCCTACCCGTCCCTGACCCGGAACTACCACCACGAGCTCGAACTGGTGGCCGCCCTCGCGTCGGGAGGCCGCAACATCCCGAAGGAGGCCGCCCTCGACCATGTCTACGCCTACGCAATCGGCCTCGACATGACGCGGCGCGACCTGCAGCGCGGCATGGGCAACCAGAAGAAGCCCTGGGAGATCGGCAAGAGCTTCGACCAGGCGGCGCCGATCGGGCCCCTGCATCCGGTCTCGGCCCTCGGCCACCCGGTGCGCGGCGCCATCCGCCTCAGCGTGAACGGCACGGTCCGCCAGGACGCCGACCTGTCGCAGATGATCTGGTCGGTGGCCGAGCAGATCGCCAACCTGTCCGAGGCCTTCGAGCTGAAGGCCGGCGATCTGATCTATTCGGGCACGCCGGAGAATGTCGGGCCGGTGGTGCCGGGCGACGTGCTCCTTGGGCAGATCGCCGGCCTGCCCGACCTGTCGATCCGCATCACCGACCGGGCCTGACCGCCCGTCGTCGGCGCGATGACGAAACCGCGCGGCTGAATGGCCGCGCCGCGCGTTGATGCCCCGACACTCGCGACTTGGAGCCGCATCGATGACCGAATCCCACACCGTATCCACAGCCGATTGGGCCGGGATCGTCGCCCAGGGCTACGCCGACGCGGCAGCACCGCCGCTGACGCCGGAATTGCTGGAGACGGTTCGGGAAACCCTGCGCGGGGCCGGCCTCGACCGTCCCCAGGCGGAGTCCCTCGATGCCGCCACCGTGGCGCGGGTCAACGAGGCCCTGGACGCCTTCGAACTCGAGATCAACGCCGTGGTCGGGCCGCGCGTCGCCGCGCTGCCGGCCGGTGCGCCGCCGTCCTTCGTCCAGCGCTCGGAGGCCGGGCGGCCGCTGCGCGCGTTCGGCGGCCAGTGACGCGCGACCAAATTCACTTCCGAATTTTTCTCATGTGCTGCTATGGGGAGGCCTATAAGAACACTGCGCAGAATCTGGTATTTTGAATACCAAAGGGGTAGGATGAACGCATGAGCGCGCATGACATCGGCGAGGTTCGCCGCTTCGAGCACCCTGGCAAGGGACGCAACCGAGCCAGGCCCGTCCCCAAGGGACGGCAGGTCGAACCCGTGGCCAAGGTCGAGATCGAGCGCCTGCTGGGCGATCGGTCGCGGCAGCGCGACCTGCTGATCGAGCACCTGCACCTCGTCCAGGACACCTACGGGCGGATCAGCGCCGCCCACCTAGCGGCCCTGGCCGACGAGATGAGCCTGGCCTTCGCCGAGGTGTTCGAGACGGCGACGTTCTACGCGCATTTCGACGTGCTCAAGGACGGCGACGCCGACCTGCCGGCCCTCACCGTGCGCGTCTGCGATAGCCTCACCTGCGCGATGTTCGGTGCCGAGCCCCTGCTGGAAGCCCTGCGCGAGACCCTCGGCAGCGGGGTGCGCGTGGTGCGCGCGCCCTGCGTCGGCCTGTGCGACCACGCCCCGGCGGTCGAGGTCGGCCACAACTTCCTGCACAAGGCGGACGTCGCCAGCGTCACAGCGGCGGTCGAGGCCGGTGACACCCACGCCCACCTGCCCGCCTATCCCGATTACGACGCCTACCGTGCGGGGGGCGGCTACGCCGTCCTCGACCGGCTGCGCTCCGGCGAGCTTGGCATCGACGCCATCCTGCAGGTCCTCGACGACGGCGGCCTGCGCGGCCTCGGCGGCGCCGGCTTCCCCACGGGGCGCAAGTGGCGCTCGGTGCGCGGCGAGCCCGGTCCCCGCCTCATGGCGGTGAACGGCGACGAGGGCGAGCCCGGCACCTTCAAGGACCAGCTCTACCTCAACGCCGATCCGCACCGCTTCCTCGAGGGCATGCTGATCGGCGCCCACGTGGTGGAAGCAGCCGACGTCTACATCTACCTGCGCGACGAGTACCCGATTTCCCGCGAGATCCTGGCCCGCGAGATCGCCCGGCTCCCCGCCGGCGGCCCGCGCATCCACCTGCGCCGGGGTGCGGGCGCCTACATCTGCGGCGAGGAATCCTCGCTGATCGAGTCCCTGGAGGGCAAGCGCGGGCTACCGCGGCACAAGCCGCCCTTCCCGTTCCAGGTTGGCCTGTTCAACCGCCCGACCCTGATCAACAACGTCGAGACGCTCTACTGGGTCAGGGACCTGATCGAGAAGGGCGCCGATTGGTGGAAGAGCCACGGCCGCAACGGCCGGGTCGGCCTGCGCTCCTACTCGGTGTCGGGGCGCGTGAAGGAGCCGGGCGTCAAGCTCGCCCCCGCCGGCCTGACCATCCGGGAGCTGATCGAAGAATATTGCGGCGGAATCAGCGAGGGGCACCGCTTCGCGGCCTACCTGCCGGGCGGCGCCTCGGGCGGCATCCTGCCGGCCAGCATGGACGACATCCCCCTCGATTTCGGCACCCTCGAAAAATACGGCTGCTTCATCGGCTCGGCCGCCGTCATCGTCCTGTCGGACCAGGACGATGTGCGCGGCGCGGCCCTGAACCTGATGCGGTTCTTCGAGGACGAGTCCTGCGGGCAGTGCACGCCCTGCCGCTCCGGCACGCAGAAGGCACGCGTGATGATGGAGAACGACGTGTGGGACACCGATCTCCTCGGCGAGCTTTCGCAGTGCATGCGCGACGCCTCGATCTGCGGCCTGGGCCAGGCGGCGTCGAACCCGCTCACCACCGTGATCAAGTACTTCCCGGACCTGTTCCCGTCGCCGCAGCGGATCGCGGCTGAATAGCGATCCATCCCCGATCCGACGGCGCGGCTGCCCCCTCGCGGCAGCGGCCCGACCCCGATTTTCCTGCGCCATGACTGGAGCGGAACCATGAGCAGCGGCACACAGAACAGTGGTCTCAGCGGAGCCCACGCCACCACCCCCACCGGCCCCCAGGATGCGGGCGGCAAGGCGGACGGCGCCAACCCGGGCGCCGGGAGCACCTATTCCGAGGGCACCCAGTCGGGCGGCCAGGCGGGTCCGGCCCCGAGCGGCACCTTCGGCCTCAAGGAGATGCCGGCCGGAATCCCGGGCGTGATCTTCGAGTTCGACGGGCAGCAGGTCGAGGCCGCCCCGGGCGAGACGATCTGGGCCGTCGCCCAGCGGCTGGGCACGCACATCCCCCACCTCTGCCACAAGCCCGCCCCGGGCTACCGGCCGGACGGCAATTGCCGCGCCTGCATGGTCGAGATCGAGGGCGAGCGCGTGCTCGCCGCCTCGTGCAAGCGGGTGCCGGGCGTCGGCATGAAGGTGAAGTCCGCCTCGGAGCGGGCGACCAAGGCCCGGGCCATGGTGATGGAGCTCCTCGTGGCCGACCAGCCGGCCCGGGAGATCTCGCACGACCCGACCTCGCATTTCTGGGCGCAGGCCGACCATGTCGCGGTCACCGAGAGCCGCTTCCCGGCCGCCCAGCGCTGGGAGGGCGACTGGAGCCACCCGGCCATGCGGGTCAACCTCGACGCCTGCATCCAGTGCAACCTCTGCGTCCGCGCCTGTCGCGAGGTGCAGGTCAACGACGTCATCGGCATGGCCTACCGCTCGGCGGACGCTAAGGTTGTGTTCGACTTCGACGACCCGATGGGCCAGTCGACCTGCGTCGGCTGCGGCGAGTGCGTCCAGGCCTGCCCGACCGGCGCGCTGATGCCGTCGGCCTACCTCGACGACAGCCAGACCCGCACCGTCTATCCCGACCGCGAGGTGGACTCGCTCTGCCCCTATTGCGGCGTCGGCTGCCAGGTCTCCTACAAGGTCAAGGACGACAAGATCGTCTACGCCGAGGGGCGTGACGGACCGGCCAACCAGAACCGCCTCTGCGTGAAGGGCCGCTTCGGGTTCGACTACGTCCACCACCCCCACCGGCTGACCAAGCCCCTGATCCGCCTCGACAACGTGGCCAAGGATGCCAACGACCAGGTCGATCCGGCCAATCCCTGGACCCATTTCCGCGAGGCGACCTGGGACGAGGCGCTGGAGCGCGCCGCCGGCGGACTCAAAAAGATCCGCGACACCGTCGGCCGCAAGGCGCTGGCGGGCTTCGGCTCCGCCAAGGGCTCGAACGAGGAGGCCTACCTCTTCCAGAAGCTGGTGCGCCTCGGCTTCGGCTCGAACAACGTCGACCACTGCACCCGGCTCTGCCACGCCTCCTCGGTGGCGGCCCTGATGGAAGGCCTGAACTCCGGCGCCGTCTCGGCCCCGTTCTCGGCGGCCCTCGATGCCGAGGTCATCGTCATCATCGGCGCCAACCCGACGGTGAACCACCCGGTGGCCGCGACCTTCATCAAGAACGCGGTCAAGGAGCGCGGCGCCAAGCTGATCATCATGGATCCGCGCCGGCAGGTCCTGTCCCGGCACGCCTACAAGCACCTCGCCTTCAAACCGGGCTCCGACGTGGCGATGCTGAACGCCATGCTCAACGTCATCGTGACGGAGAAGCTCTACGACGAGCAGTACATCGCCGGGTACACCGAGAACTTCGAGGCGCTCAAGGAGCGCATCGTCGAGTTCACGCCGGAGAAGATGGCTCCGGTCTGCGGCATCGACGCGGAGACCCTGCGCGAGGTGGCCCGCCTCTACGCCCGCTCCCGGGCCTCGATCATCTTCTGGGGCATGGGCGTCAGCCAGCACGTCCACGGCACCGACAACTCGCGCTGCCTGATCGCGCTCGCCCTCACCACGGGCCAGATCGGCCGCCCCGGCACCGGCCTGCACCCCCTGCGCGGCCAGAACAACGTCCAGGGCGCCTCCGATGCCGGCCTGATCCCGATGGTCTATCCGGACTACCAGTCGGTTGAGAACGAGACCGTCCGCGACCTGTTCGAGACGTTCTGGGGCCAGTCCCTCGATCCGAAGAACGGCCTGACCGTGGTCGAGATCATGCGCGCCATCCACACGGGCGAGATCAAGGGCATGTTCGTCGAGGGCGAGAACCCCGCGATGTCGGACCCCGACCTCAACCACGCCCGGCACGCGCTCGCCATGCTCGACCACCTGGTGGTGCAGGACCTGTTCCTGACCGAGACCGCCTTCCACGCCGACGTGGTGCTGCCGGCCTCCGCCTTCGCCGAGAAGGCGGGCAGCTTCACCAACACCGACCGGCGCGTGCAGATCGCCAAGCCCGTCGTCCCGCCGCCGGGCGACGCCCGCCAGGATTGGTGGATCCTGCAGGAGCTCGCCCGACGCCTCGGCCTCGACTGGACCTATACCGGCCCCGCCGACATCTTCACCGAGATGGCCCAGGTGATGCCCTCCCTGAAGAACATCACCTGGGAGCGGCTGGAGCGCGAGGGCGCCGTGACCTACCCGGTCGACGGTCCCGATCAGCCCGGCAACGAGATCATCTTCTACGCCGGCTTCCCCACGGCGAGCGGGCGGGCCAAGATCGTGCCGGCCCACATCGTGCCGCCGGACGAGGTGCCCGACACCGAGTACCCGATGGTGCTCTCCACGGGCCGCGTGCTGGAGCACTGGCACACCGGCTCGATGACGCGGCGCTCGGGCGTCCTCGACGCCCTGGAGCCGGAGGCGGTGGCCTTTATGGCGCCGAAGGAGCTCTACCGCCTCGGCCTGGAGCCCGGCGACACCATGCGCCTGGAGACCCGCCGCGGCGCGGTGGAGCTCAAGGTCCGGTCCGACCGCGACGTGCCGGTGGGCATGATCTTCATGCCGTTCTGCTACGCCGAGGCCGCCGCCAACCTCCTGACCAACCCGGCCCTCGATCCCATGGGCAAGATCCCGGAGTTCAAGTTCTGCGCCGCCCGGGTCGAGGCGGTCCAGCCCCGGCAGATCGCCGCCGAGTAGGGCGGGCGCCCCTCACCACGCGACGGCCGGGGGCCGGTGGCGACGCGCATCGGCGTCGCCTCCGGCCCCTTTTTGAGGGCGGGGCGGCCTTCGCCTGGGGAAGGCCCTGAACCGATGCCAAGGTTGGCTGTTGGTCCTCGCCGACCGCGATCCGAGGAGCCTCGATGTCCCACAGCCCTGATTCCCACGCCGGAGAGTCGGTGGCCGTCACTTTCCGGGGGCGCGGCTTCGCCCGCCTGCGCGGCCAGACGCTGTCCGTGCTGGTCTGCCCCCGCTGCTCGCAGCGCAACGCACCGAAGGTCGCCGACAAGGGCTACTGCCACTGGTGCGCCTACGAGCCCTCCCGCGAGGACATCGAGCCGGCCCAGGCGGCCTGAGCCGGGGCCTGCGCCTTAAACCCTGCAGCGCGGACGGGAACAGGCGCGGCTCCCGGATGCGCGGGGCGTCAGACGGATGCCGGCCTGTCCGCAGCGATGGGGCCCCGGCGGCCTGGTGTCGTCCCCGCCGCGTCCAGAACCATCGGCGTCAGCGTGGCGTTACCCGAGGCGTGCTTCACGCCAATCATTCGGGAGAAACGCCATGAAGGCCCTCGCACTCGCCCTCGCCGGCACCTTCGCCAGCACCCTCGCCCTCGGTTCGGTCGCCCTCGCGGCCGAGGGCGGCTCCGGCACCACCCGGTCCGGGACCATGAACTCCACCGGCCCGAACGATGCCGGCGCCGGCTCCTCCCCGGGCGCGGCCGGCAGCGGCCCCTCCACCGGGGACAAGAGCCGGTCCGGCACCTCCAACAGCACCGGCGCCAACGATGCCGGATCCGGCGCCTCGCCGGGTGCCGCGGGCAAGGGCACCGGCGCGCCCACCCGCTGATCCGCGACGCGGCGCGCGATGGCGCGCGCCGCAGGCTCGCCCCGGCCGGCCCGGCACCCCATATCGGTCCCGCGCCGCCCGGCGGCCGCGCGGACGGGAACGGACATGGCTGGCCTCAAGGACAAACGCGGCTTCATCGACAAGGATCGCCTCGACCTCTCGGAGCGCAAGGCGGTGGAGTTCTGGATGAAGCGCTGGGGCGTCACCCAGGACCAACTCGCCGCCGCCCACCGCAAGGTCGGCCGGATGACGAAGGACATCGCGGCCGAACTGGGCAAGAAGCGCTAGCGACCAGCCCGCCCCTGCCCCGCCCGCCCGCGCGCCCCTATCTTCCCGCGCAGGTCATGCGCGCGGGTCACCGCGCCGAACGGGAGCCGGCTTCGATGCCACGCTACTACTTCCATACGCATATCGGGGACGACGTGGTGGTGGACCCAGACGGCCGGGACCTGTCGAGCCCGGACGCCGCCTGGGCCGCGGCCCAGATCCTGGCCCGGCAGCTCCTCCAGGGCGCCGACAGCGACCCGCAGCTCCTGCGAGCGGTGCTGTTCGTGGAGGACCAGACCGGAGAGATCGTGCTGGAGTTTCCCCTGACCGAAGCCCTCGGGATCGAACCCCTGTCCGATCCGCCGGACGGTACGCGGCACTGAGGCCGGCGGAGCGCCCCGGCGCGCGATCGATTTGAAGCAGGGGCCGAGACGGGCCAGGACAGGTCTCGTCAGGAACAGCGTCTCGCCGGGCACCCCGTTCCAGGCCTCTGCGAGTCCTGGCGGAGTCCCGCCAGCGTCTTGGTCACGGTCACGTGAGTCCCGCGCGGCGCGATCGGCTGCCGATCCACCATCAAAAGCTTGCGAGGGTGGTCTCAAAAGCACAGCCTTCACGTTCGCACATTCGATTCCACAACGCGCATTGCGCATTTCCCATGGTCGTAGCAGCATGCTCCGCAGCCGTGCCGTCCGTGCGCGGAGAGGAAGCGCAAGACGCCATGTTCGCCTACGTCACGATCCATCTTGCGTGCTTCGCGCTCGTGCTGGAGATGGCCGGCCGCGCACCGCTCTGGCCCGACGAAGTGCCGGTTAGCCTGCGCCGCTGAGCGCCAGCAGCCCGCGCAGCTAGGCGCCGATCAGCCAGAGCGCTCCCCAGCCCAACAGCCCGACCCATCCCAGTTCCAAGACGGCAAGTGACCCCAGAACGATGGGGGTCAGGTAATCACGTGGGGGCTTGCCTTCTGCGGACGTGGTGTCAGCCGTCGCGGCCAGGGCTTGTTCCGCCATGAGCATGTCCGATGTGAGAGGTGGATGTGTCCGTAACGCGGTCCCGTCGGAACCGTTTCAAAGTTTATCCAAAATTGGGTTCAAGTTCCCCGCCGGGCAACCATTGCGGCAAAACTGCGACACGAACCGTTTTCATACGCGGGTGCTGTCCCTCGACAATCTCCACCGATCCATCGGGCGGTTTATCTCGGTTGATTGCGACAGCGCTCTTGCGGTTGTGATCGCGACCGACACGCGGCTCGTCGCCAGCGCGCCCTCCGAGCACGTGGTCGCGGGGCGTCGGCTCCCCATGCGACACCGCACGACGCGTCCTACCGGGGGGCAGCGAAGGTCGTGGCGGCCCACGCGTCGAAACCGGAGATCCCCCACCAGGCGGCCCGGCCCCGGCGATGCCGTGAGGCCCCCGCATCCGGCCGGACCGGAGGGCGCACCACCGGGGCGCGGCACCTGAACTCGCCCGCGTCCGCTTGCCCCCTGAGCCCAGGGCGCTACCCTGTCGCGCATCAGGTGCGATCGAAGGCGCCGCGTGCGCCTCCGTTCCCGGACAGCGCGCGACGGGGCACAGGCAGGAAGGGACCTGGGATGAGAGATGAGGTTCGGTACCCGCAGGTCATTCCCATGGTGCAGGCCGTGCTCGACACCCTCCGGGCGGGCATCGCGGCGGAGGAAGCGGCCGCGTCGGAGCTCGCCGCACTGGCCGACACGATGCGCGACGCGCAACCGGAGACGGCGACCGCGATCCTCACGACGAGCCGCAACCATGCCATCAAAGCGCTGGCGCTGCGCGGTAGGCGGGCGGCGCTCCTGGCAGAGTACGGTCTGGAGTCGATGTGATCTCCGCGCGCCGCACCGGCGCGGCGGCCGCGATCTCCTGCAGGCCCCGGGCGTAGAGCTTCGCCACAGCGGACCAGAAGCGCCCGGCATCCTCACCCTGGAGGAGGCGCAGGCGCCGATCGATGGCCTCGCGCGCCGCCTTCGCCATCGCGTCCAGGTCTTCGGCGGCTTCGAGCAGCAACGACATCGCGGCATCCTCATGCTGTGACGCACCATGGGGAACGTCCGCGCCGCACGAACCGATCCCTCGCGGGGAAGGCGGGCGCCCAACGGCGCCGCCGGACACCCGCGGGCCGCCTTGTCGGCCGAGCCGAATGTCCGTCCCGACGAGGACCCGGCGCGGGAAGCCGCCCGGTCCCGGGCCCGAGGGGGAACGACCCGACGACGCCTTGGCCCGGGAGGCCGACGGTCCTGGTGCCGGTGTGCGTGGGATCCTGGAGCGGAGGAGTCGGACCGCCTCGTCGGACGGCGGAGCCTGAAGGGCTTGCGGCGCAGAGCCGGGGAACAGCCTGCCTGTCTCGACCACCGGATCCGGCTTGAGTTTCTGAGCGGTCGACGCGTCTCAGAACATGGGTGCCCGGACAAATCGTCGACGAATTCAACGAAACCAATGGCCGAAGGCTCAGGTGCGGGACAACGGGTACCTCTGATATGCGAGGGCTATTTCCCGAGCCTCCCGCACGTCTGTCCGGCGACAACGGGCAGAAAATCGCCAGATCTCGTAGGTGCAGCAATCGATCGTTTGATCGACAGTGCGACCCTTTTGATGACCTGACGGCCGGAACGATAGGCGAGCTTACTCCACCAGGGATCAAGGTCGTCGCCCTCAGAAGCGGGCGCGGGATCGTCGCCGGCCAGCGCGACACAAGGCGCGGCATGGCGCTGAACCGACACCGGCGTACCCGTGAGCCCGATACTCACGTCTTGCTTGACGAGCAACGTGAATCGGTCGTCAAGGCGCGCGTCGGTGACGAACTCCCGGTAGGCCGCCCGGCTCCAGCCCAGCGTCGCCACGAACACTCGGGAGGGTCGGGCGCTTTTCGGGAAAGGTTTCGCGTCGCCGGAAGCGACGACTCTGAAGCAACCTTGCGGCGCCGGACACGTGTTCGCTGTGGACGGAATTAACTCAGGTTATTTTTCGCCTACCATCGCGGGGTTACGGTTGTATTGCACGAAATACACAGGTTGCGATCGTAACGAATCGGCAATCCTCTGCTTGGTATTCAAAGTGAATTCTACCGGACTATTGAGACTTCCGACTCGGTGCGAGAGCGCAGAGCGCTAGTTACGCTTCAGCCACAATTCCCATGGGCCCTCGATGAGCGATCCAACACACAAGCCACCCCACGCAGTCGCAGGTGGCTTGAAGGCCGAAGCAGCGATGGGCCTCCAGCCTGAGAAATCGTCGAGCCCGATGCGGCGACTGGTCGAATACGTTGTCGACAGCTTTCGTGACTTCAGCGAAGCGCACGGCCTCCGGTGGGATCAGATCAGGCTCCAGCAAGCGGACGTGGCCATCACGGTTGCAGAGATGGCGCGCAGGCAACTTGAAGCGGACCGGATCGCGATTCAGCCAGTTGCGCCCAAGGTTCTGGTGCCCCTCATCGAGAAAGCCTCGCTGGAGGCGCCGGAGGGTGAGATGGTCCAGCGATGGGCGAGCCTCCTCGCCAGAGCGGCGTCTCCCGGAGGTCTTCCCCCACGGCTCATCCAGATCATCTCTGAATTGGAGGTCCGACAGGTGGCATTGCTTGAGCGCGCCACCATCAACGGCTTCGAAATGTTCAAGAATCCCCGACAGGTGCTTCGGGATTCGGCCGTCGAGCTTGGATCGAACCAGATTGAGGCGATCATCGACAGCGTTCTTTGCGACGATGACGCGACTCCCGAAAGCATCATCGAAGCCTTTGTTTTTTCGCTCGAGCGCCCGGGCGCCCTGTATCTGGCCAGCTCCGTGTTCAGCGACCGGACGGAACGGTATGACTTGCGCGTTCCGGACCTCGATGTCGTCGAACGGGACATCGCGATCTGCGAGAGCCTCGGTTTGATGAAACTCGTTCGGGTGCCGGTGTCCTTCGATCTCAACGAGGACCGGTTCCAGGGCTGACCTGACCGGCTGGCTTTGGACCGGGCTGATTGAGAGGATCAGCCGGGACCGAAGGAGCTGGACATGAAGCGAGGTCAGAAGACGGGTGCGGAGCAGGTGGTTCTGAAGCTGCGCCAGATCGAGGTGCAGACGGCACAGGGCAAGAGCTTGGCTCTGGCGTGCAAGGAGGCAGAGATCTCCGAGCAAAGCTACTATCGCTGGCGTAAGGAATACGGGGGGCTGCAGATCGACCAGGCACGTCGAATGAAGGATCTGGAACGCGAGAACGCGCGATTGCGCCGGCTCGTGGCTGACTTGTCCTTGGAGAAGCAGGTTCTGGCGGACGTCGCCTCGGGAAACTTTTTCTCTATTCGGGGTTCATCGGTCAACTCCCTTTCGTGCGCATCCTGGTTCGGCGCGTGAACGGTCCTGTGGAGCTC
>NZ_JCBANU010000011.1:0-137579 GCF_059816145.1 Methylobacterium sp. 001424705
AGCGCCCGGGGATCGACGATGGAGGCGATCCACGTCTCGACCGGAATGCCGGCGCGGCGGGCGCGGCGGGCGTACCGTCCAGTTCGCGCTGGCGCTGGCGAATCTCCGTGACCGCGTCGCGGATCTCGGTCACGACCGGGCGGCCGCGGCGGCCGAGGGGACGGGGCGCAGCCAGTTGCGCGCCGATCTCCGTCATCCGGCGCTCGATCTCCGCGAGCCGCTGGGCCATCTCGGAGGGCGGCGGGCTGGCCGGCTCGACCTTCGGGGCGGTGGGCGCCGGCGGCACGGGCGCCTCGGCGCCGATGCGCTGGTCGATGCCGTCCAGGCGACGCATCATCTCGGTGAGGGCCGCGTTCTTGCCGGTCGACCCGGTGGGCGCGGCGCTCGAAGGCCGGACCTCGACCGGCGCCGGTGCGGCGGCGACGGGGGTCGGCTCGGCCGGTGCGACCGGGGCCGGCTGCGGGTGCGCGCTCCGTGATTCGGGTTCAGCCTTGTCCGCGAGCGCCCGGGGATCGACGATGGAGGCGATCCACGTCTCGACCGGAATGCCGGCGCGGCGGGCGACATCCCGTGCCGCTTCGAGAACGTCCGGATCGAAGCCTTCGAGGTCGAGCGTCGCGTTGCGTGTCATCGTCCAACCTGACCCGGCGAAGTCCATGGTTCGATCCGCGAGCGCCCCCCGCCACACGAAAAGCGAGGGAGGGGTTAACGGCAGATCCGTCCGCCCCGACATTTGGTAGTCTTGGTAAACAGGCGGTTAAGACCTGACCGATTGGTGGCGGATGACCGATTCCCGTTGGCACCCCGCGCGCCCCCCTTTCGTCCGCCGCGGATTAGTTTATATGTGAACCATCAGGTGCGCCGGCGGCCGGAAGTCCGACCAGGAACGCAACCGTTTCCGGGAGATGATGCGCGATGCCCAGCTACAAGGCACCGGTCGAGGACGTCCTGTTCCTGCTGAACGACGTGCTCGGGTTCCACCGCTGCGACAACCTGCGCGGCTTCTCGGACGCCTCTCCCGACGTGATGGAGGCGGTGCTCAACGAGGGCGCCAAGCTCGCCGAGACCGTCCTGGCCCCCCTGAACGCCGTCGGCGATCGGGAAGGCTGCACCCGGCATCCGGACGGGAGCGTCACGACCCCGCAGGGCTTCAAGGCCGCCTACGACGCCTATGCGGGCGGCGGCTGGATGGGCCTGTCGATGCCCGAGGCCTATGGCGGGCAGGCCCTGCCGCACACCCTGAACACCGCGATCCAGGAATTCGCCTCCGGGGCCAACCTCGCCCTCGGCATGTATCCCGGCCTGACCCAGGGCGCGATGGCGGCCCTCCTGGTGCACGGGTCGGAAGAGCAGAAGGCGCTCTACCTGCCGAAGATGGTGGAAGGGGCCTGGACCGGCACCATGAACCTGACCGAGCCCCATTGCGGCACGGATCTCGGCCTCCTCAAGACCAAGGCGGTGCCCAACGGCGACGGCTCCTACAGCCTGACCGGCACCAAGATCTTCATCTCGGCCGGCGAGCACGACCTCTCCGAGAACATCATCCACCTCGTCATCGCCCGCATCGAGGGCGCGCCGGCCGGCACCAAGGGCATCTCGCTCTTCGTGGTGCCGAAGGTCCTGGTGAACGCCGACGGCTCGCTGGGCGCACGCAATCCCGTCTCCTGCGGCTCCCTCGAGCACAAGATGGGCATCCACGGCAATTCCACCTGCGTGATGAACTACGACGGGGCGAAGGGCTGGCTCGTCGGGCAGGAGAATCGCGGCCTGAACGCGATGTTCGTGATGATGAACGAGGCCCGCCTCGCGGTGGGCGTCCAGGGTCTCGGACAATCCGAGGTCGCCTACCAGAACGCCGTCGCCTACGCGAAGGACCGGCTCCAGGGCCGCGCCCTCACCGGCGCCAAGGCGCCCGAGAAGGCCGCCGACCCGATCATCGTCCATCCCGACGTGCGCCGGACCCTGATGGGCATCCGCGCCTTCAACGAGGCCGCCCGCGCCCTCGTGCTCTGGACCGCCCTCCAGGCGGATATCGGCCACCGGTCCGACGACGCGACCGAACGGCAGGCGGCCGAGGACCACATGGGCCTGATGACCCCGGTGGTGAAGGGCGTGCTGACCGACCGGGGCTTCGCCAACGCGGTCGAGGCCCAGCAGATGTTCGGCGGCCACGGCTACATCGAGGAATGGGGCATGTCGCAATTCGTGCGCGATGCCCGCATCGCGATGATCTACGAGGGCGCCAATGGCATCCAGGCCATGGACCTCATCGGGCGCAAGCTGCCCAAGGACGGCGGCCGGGCCATGATGAGCTTCCTCGGCGAGGTGCAGACCTTCCTCAAGGACCACGGCGAGGACGAGGGCATGACGCCCTACGTCGTCCCCCTCCAGGCCGGGCTCAACGACCTGCAGGGCGCCACCATGTGGTTCATGCAGAACGCCTTCACGAAACCCGACAATGCGGGGGCCGGCGCCACCGACTACATGCACCTCCTCGGCCTCGTAGCCATGGGCTACATGTGGGCGCGCATCGCCAACGCCGCCCTGGCCCGCCAGGCCGAAGCCGCCTCGGACGCCATGGCCGCCAAGCTGGTGGTGGGCCGCTTCTACATGGAGCGGATGCTGCCCGAGACCGCGACCCGGCTGGTGCGGATCAAGGCCGGCGCCGAGACGACGATGGCGCTCGGCGCCGAGGCGTTTTAGACCGGGACGACCGCGATCCGAAGACGCCGCGTCGGTCCGGGGCGCCCATAGGGCGAACCCGGAATCCGGAACCGCCGGCGCGGGCGACCTCGCCACGACCTGCGGTTCTGGCTTCCGGGCTCCGCGTCGCGGCCCCGGACTGACGGATCCGGACCGGATTTTTGAACGCCGTCGCCCCGAACGGGCGGACAACAGGGAAACGCGCATGCCCGAGGCCTTCATCTACGACCACGTCCGCACCCCGCGGGGCCGCGGCAAGCCCGATGGGTCGCTGCACGAGGTGACGGCCCTGCGCCTCGCCGAGGTGGCGCTCCGCGCCCTCAAGGAGCGCAACGACCTCGACACGCGCCGCGTCGACGACGTAGTGCTCGGCTGCGTCGATCCGGTGGGCGAGGCCGGCGGCGACATCGCCCGGGCCGCCGCCCTGGTGGCCGATTACGGCACGCACGTGCCGGGCGTGCAGATCAACCGCTTCTGCGCCTCGGGCCTCGACGCGGTGAACTTCGCCGCCGCGCAGGTGATGGCCGGGCAGCACGACTTGACGGTGGGCGGCGGCGTCGAATCCATGAGCCGCGTCGGCCTCGGCGCCTCCGGCGGCGCCTGGCCCGTGGATCCCGCCATCGCGATCAAGTCGTACTTCATGCCCCAGGGCGTGTCGGCCGACCTCATCGCCTCGAAATACGGCTTCAGCCGCGACGATTGCGACGCCTACGCGGTCGAATCGCAGAAGCGCTCGGCCGCCGCCTGGGCCGAGGGCCGCTTCGCCGACGCGGTCGTGCCGGTGCGCGACATCAACGGCATCACGCTCCTGGCTAACGACGAGCACATGCGGCCCGCCACCGACATGCAGTCGCTTGGCCAGCTCAAGGCCTCCTTCGTCCAGATGGGCCAGATGGGCGGCTTCGACGCCGTGGCGATCGACGCCCATCCGGACGTCGAGACCGTCAACCACGTCCACCACGCCGGCAACTCGTCGGGCATCGTCGATGGGGCCGCCGCCGTGCTGATCGGATCGCGCGAGGCCGGCAGCGCCGCGGGCCTGAAGCCCCGCGCCCGCATCCGCGCCTTCGCCAATATCGGCTCGGACCCGGCCCTCATGCTCACCGGCCCGGTGGACGTGACGCGGAAGGTCCTGGCGCGGGCCGGCATGAGCCTGTCCGACATCGACCTGTTCGAGGTCAACGAGGCCTTCGCCGCGGTGGTGCTGCGCTTCCAGCAGGCCTTCGACGTGGACCCGGCCCGGATCAACGTCTGCGGCGGCGCCATCGCCATGGGCCATCCGCTGGGCGCCACCGGCGCGATGATCCTCGGCACCGTGCTCGACGAATTGGAGCGCACCGGCAAGGAGCGCGCCCTGGTGACCCTGTGCATCGGCGCCGGTATGGGCACCGCCACCATCATCGAACGGGTGTGAGCCTGCGCCGCCTCCCAAACGCGGGCCAAGTGGGGTAGAGGGCGGCGCCCGCCGCCACCCGGCGCCGGGCTCACGACAAGAATCTCTGAGGACACGCCACGATGACGCGCCTGCTCGCCACCCTCTGCCTGACCACGGCCCTCTGCCTGCCGATGGCCGCCCGCGCCGACGATGCCGCCGAGCGCATCGCCGTCGCCAAGGACCTGGTGCAGAAGACCACGATCAAGAACCTGGAGGTCGGCTTCACGGGCGCCCTCGAGAAGACCGTGGCGCCGATGAAGGAGGACAAGGCCGAGGCCGTGCGCAAGGAGATCCGCGCCGAGTTCGACAAGCAGCGCGAGACGATGCTCGACGGCCTGTCGAAGGCCTATGCCGAGAAGTTCAGCCTCGACGAACTGAAGCACCTCACCGAAATCTACGGCGACAAGACCTACCAGAAGTTCCAGGCGGTCAATGCCGATCCAGCCTCCACCGTGACCACGATCTCGCAGGCCTCGGTGACCAAGCTCCTGAACATGCTGGCGATCGCCTCGGCCGGCGATTCCGCGGCCAACGGTGCGGCGGGTGCCCCCGGTGCGCCGATGCCGATGCCGGCGCGCTGAGGCGGACCGGCGGGGATCCCGATGGCCGGCTCACGCCACATGCGCGCGGGGGAACCCGCCCGCCGGAGAGCCGGCCACCGGGAAGCCGCGGACCGGGGGCAGCGCCTCCAGGTGGGGCTTGGCGAAGTGGTAGCCCTGGAACAGGTTCGCACCGAGGTCGCGCAGGGTGTCCAGCTCGGACGCCGTCTCGACGCCCTCGGCGATCACCGCGATGTCCAGGGAGCGGGCGATGCCGATGATGCCCGCCACGATGATCTGACGACGCTGGTCGGTGTCGATGCCGCGCAGCAGATCCATGTCGATCTTGATGAGGTCGGGCTGGAAGTTCGCCAGCAGGCTGAGGCCGGCGAAGCCCGCGCCGAAATCGTCCAGGGCGGTCAGGAAGCCCTGGCGGCGATACTCGGCGACGATGCGCGAGACGTGGGCGGTGTCGCGGAACTTCTCGTTCTCGGTGAACTCGAACATGATCCGGTCGTGAGCGAACCCCGCCTTGCGGGCCGCCTCCAGGGACGAGCGGATGCAGGCCGCCGGTTCGTAGACGGCGTTCGGCATGAAGTTGATCGACAGACGGGTCGCGTCGTCGGTGGGAAACAGCCGGCCGGCGAGCTCGATCGCCTTGACCCGCGCCGCCTGGTCGAACCGGTAGACGGTCTCGGGCGTCACGCGGCCGAGGATCGAGGCGGCGGATTCACCCCCCGGGCCACGCACGAGGGCCTCGTACCCCCAGACGCGCTGGGCGGCGAGGTCGAGAATCGGCTGGAACGCCATCGTGAACGTGAAGTCGAGTTCGGCTCCCTCGCGGCAGCCCTGGCAGCCGATCCGAGCAGTCATGGTCTTGTCCTGTCGCAGCAACATGCCCCCCGGCAATTCGAGATGCCACTGCAAGTTTTGACAAGAGCTTAAGCACGCCCACCGAAGCCGCTCACCCGCCGCACATTCGAGGATCAGCGATGAATCTCACCAACTTCCGACTGGAAACCGACGCCGACGGGATCGCATTGGCGACCTGGGACATGCCCGGCCGCTCCATGAACGTCTTCACCGACGCGGTGATGGACGAGCTGAGCCAGGTGGTGGACGCCGTCGTGGCGGATCCCGCCATCAAAGGCTGCGTCATCGTCTCGGGTAAGGACAACTTCTCGGGCGGCGCCGACCTGACGATGCTCCAGGGCCTCGGCCGCGCCTACGAGGCCCTGAAGGCCGAGCGCGGCGAGGAAGAGGCGATGCGCCACTTCTTCGCGGAGTCGCGCAAGCTCAGCCTCGTCTTCCGCAAGCTCGAGACCTGCGGCAAGCCCTTCGCGGCGGCGGTGAACGGCATCTGCCTCGGCGGGGCCTTCGAGCTCGCCCTCGCCTGCCACTACCGGGTGCTGTCCGACGATCCGAAGACCCGCGTCGGCCTGCCCGAGATCAAGGTCGGCCTGTTCCCGGGCGGCGGCGGCACCCAGCGCGTCGCGCGCCTGATGCAGACCGGCGACGCCCTGCAGATGCTGTTCAAGGGCGAGCAGATCCGTCCGCTGATGGCCCGCAATATGGGCCTCGCCCAGGAGGTCGCGGCCAAGGACGAGATCGTCGCCAAGGCCAAGGCCTGGATCGCCGCCGGCGGCTCGGCCGTCGCGCCCTGGGACCAGCCGAAGTTCAAGGCGCCCTCCGGCAAGGTCTACTCGCCTGCCGGGATGATGATCTGGCCGCCGGCCAACGCCATCTACCGGCGCGAGACGCACGACAACTACCCTGCCGCCAAGGCGATCCTGGCCTCCGTCTACGAGGGTCTGCAGCTGCCGATGGACCAGGCCCTGCGCGTCGAGAGCCGGTACTTCGCCCACATCCTGCGGACCAAGGAGGCGGCCGCGATGATCCGGACGCTGTTCCTCTCCATGGGCGAGTTGAACAAGGGCGCGCGCCGCCCGAAGGGCGTGCCGGCCACCCAGGTCGGCCGCGTCGGCGTCGTCGGCGCGGGCTTCATGGGCGCGGGCGTCGCCTACGTCACCGCCCAGGCGGGGATGGAGGTCGTCCTCGTCGACCAGTCGGTGGAGGCGGCCGAGAAGGGCAAGGCCTACGCCCACAAGCTCGTCACCGACCAGATCAACAAGGGCCGGGCCAAGACCGCCGACCGCGATGCCCTCCTCGCCCGCATCCGCACCAGCGCCGACTACGCCGACCTCGCCGCCTGCGACCTCGTGATCGAGGCGGTGTTCGAGGACCCGGCGGTGAAGGCCGAGGTCATCGCCAAGGTCGAGGCCGTGATCCGGCCGGAGACGATCTTCGCCTCCAACACCTCCACGCTGCCGATCACCGGGCTCGCCAAGACCTCGGCCCGGCCGGAACAGTTCGTCGGCATCCACTTCTTCTCGCCGGTGGAGAAGATGATGCTGGTCGAGATCATCAGGGGCGACCAGACCGGCGACGCGGCGCTGGCCACCGCCCTGGACTACGTCCGTGCGATCAAGAAGACCCCGATCGTCGTCAACGATGCGCGCGGGTTCTTCGCCAACCGCTGCGTCGGCGCCTACCTGCTCGAGGGCCACAAGATGCTCAACGAGGGCATCCCGGCGGCGATGATCGAGAATGCCGGCCGCCAGGCGGGTATGCCGGTCGGCCCGCTCTCCCTGACCGACGAGGTCGCGGTCGACCTCGCCCTGAAGATCGTCAAGGCGACGGAGGAGCAGCTCGGGGCCGACGGCATCGACCCGGCGCAGAAGGCGCTGCTCACCACCCTCGTCGAGGGCGAGGGTCGGCTCGGCCGCAAGAACCGGAAGGGGTTCTACGATTACCCCGAGGGCGCGCCCAAGCGCCTGTGGCCGGGCCTCGCCGCCCTGCAGGCGACCCGAATCGATCCGGACGCGGTCGACTTCTCGGAACTGAAGCAGCGCCTTCTCGTGGTGCAGGCCCTGGAAGCCGCCCGCACCGTCGGCGAGGGCGTGGTCACCGATCCGCGCGAGGCGGATGTGGGCTCGATCCTGGGCTTCGGGTTCGCCCCCTTCACGGGCGGCGCCCTGTCCTACATCGACTTCATGGGCGCCCAGGCCTTCGTGACGCTGGCGCAGGGGCTGGAAGCCAAGCACGGGCCGCGCTTCGCCGTGCCGCAGAACCTCCTCGACATGGCTGCCCGCGGCGGCACGTTCTACGGCGACGCGGCGGCGAAGAAGGCGGCGTAAGGCGGGGTCGCCGCCCGGCGCGACTCCGGGCGGACCTCACGACGGGTGCGGCGGCGACCGCCTCACCCCACCGACGCAGCCGTCATCCGGACCCGCAGCACCGCGACGTCGTCGTGGTTGCTTGAGAGCAGGTCGGTGATGTCGCCGGCGAGCAGCGCCTTCACGTGGCGGCACCGTGTGCCGTAGCGGCCCGCCATGCAGGTGCAGCGCAGGTGAGGCCCGCCGGTGCGATCCTCCAGGGTCACGGCGTAGCGGTTGCCGCTGCTACCCCGCACCGCGAAGTGCAGGCCCGGCGCCGAGGCCGGACGGGCGCCCGCGGCGAGGCGGGCCCGCTCGGTCAGGGAGCCAGGCCGGCCGCGCGGAGGCAGGGCGAGATCGGGACCCGCCGGGACCGTGGTGATCGGCAGGCGCAGCGCCTGCGACAGCCCGGGCACGTCCGGCGCGCCGGTCTCCCGCACGGCTGCCAGGGCGATCTCCGCGCAGGCATAGGCGTCCTCGCCCGCATCGTGGTGCGCGAAGCGGATGCCGAGGCGCGCCGCCACCTTGCCGAGGCCGCAGCCCTCCTCCGCCGGAAACACCCGCCGGGCGATCTGCAGGGTGCAGAGATAGGCGAAGGCCGGGGGCCGGTGCCCATGCGCGGCCAGGGAGGCCCGCAGCACCCCGAGGTCGAAGCCGGCATTGTGCGCGAGGATCAGCCCGGAGGCGAGGTCGGGCAGGAACTCCGCCATCACGGTGGGGAAGTCCGGCTGGCCGCGCACGTCCGCCGGCAGAATTCCGTGGACCCGGATGTTGCCCGGCGAGAAGCGCAGCTCCGGCGGGCGGATCAGCCGGGATTCGCGTCGGACCACCCGGCCGCCGGCGATCCAGGCGAGCCCGACGGCACAGGCGCTGTCGCGCCGCTCGTTGGCGGTCTCGAAGTCGAGGGCGATGACGGTCATGCGGAAATCGCGGGGCCCTGTCCCGGCCGGACGCGGCCAAGCGCCCGCGGATGCGGGCACCCCCGAGTCTAGGCGCCCGCGAATCCCGGCTCAAGCGCCGGCGACGAGCGCCAGCCATGTCTCCTCGCTGACGACCTCGACGCCGTGCTTCTGGGCGTCCGTCAGCTTGGAACCCGCGCCCGGCCCGGCCACGACGAGGTCGGTCTTGGCCGAGACCGAACCCGAGACCTTGGCGCCCAGGCGCTCGGCGGTGGCCTTGGCCTCGGACCGGGTCATCCGCTCGAGGCTGCCGGTGAACACCACCGTCTTGCCCGCGAAGGCCGTGGCAGTGGCCGGGGCCGCCATCGGCTCGGTCTTCACTTCGGCGAGCAGGGCCCGGACCGCCGCGTCGTTGTGCGGTTCGGCGAAGAAGGCGATGAGCGAATCGGTCGCCACCGGGCCGATCTCGCCGTCGTCGGCGAAGTGGCGATAGGCATCCCCCGGGCGCTGCTCGGCCGCCCGCGCGAGGGCCGCCACGATGGCGTCCGCGTCACCGTAATGGCTCAGGAGGCTGGCGCGCTGGGGGGCCGACAGGCGCACCCGCCCCTGCGGCTGGGTCTCCGCCTCCTCGTCCTCTCCGGCCTCCGGCTCGCCACCCGCGCGGGGATAGCCCAGCTCCAGCAGGCGGTCGCGGGTGGTCGGTCCGATGCGGGACAGGGCGGAGAGTTCGATCCAGTCCGCTCCGGCCTGGTCGCCCGCCGCGGCGGCGACGCCCGCCATCAGGGCGGGCATGTCGGGAAAGCGCTTGGCCAGGGCCTTGGCGGTGGATTCGCCGATCTCCGGAATGCCGAGGGCGAAGAGGAAGCGGTTGAGGGGCAGGCTGCGGCGATCCTCCACCGAGGCGAGGAGGTTCTTGATCGCCTTGTCCTCCTCCTCGCCCTTCTTCTTGGTCGGCTTCTTCGGGGCGGGGGTGCCCTCCGCCCGGCGCTCGGCGGAGAGCGCCTCGCGCCGCGCCACGATGGCGGCCTTGAGCGGCGCGAAGTCGAGGCGGAACAGGTCGGCGGGCTGGCGCACCAGCCCGGCCTCGAACAAGACCTCGATATAGGTCTGGCCGAAGCCCTCGAGGTCGAAACCGTTGCGGGAGACGAAGTGCTTCAGGCGCTCGACTCCCTGCGCCGGGCAGATCAAGCCCCCGGTGCAGCGGCGCACGGCGTCGGGCTTGCCCGTGCGCGGGTTGATCTCGCGCACCGCCCGGCTGCCACAGGCGGGACAGTGGGTCGGGAAGGCGTAGGGCTTCGACCCGGCCGGGCGCTTCTCCAGCACCACGTCCATCACCTTCGGGATCACGTCTCCGGCCCGCTGCACCACGACGGTGTCGCCGACCCGGATGTCGCGCCCGTCGCGGATCGGCTCGCCGTCGGCCCCGACGCCCTGGACGTAACCCTCGTTGTGCAGGGTAGCGTTCGACACCACGACGCCGCCCACCGTGACCGGACGCAGCTTGGCCAGCGGATTCAGGGAGCCGGTGCGCCCGACATTGATCTCGATGTCCTCGACCACCGTGAGCGCCTTCTGCGCGGCGAACTTGTGGGCGAGCGCCCAGCGGGGCGAGCGGGAGACGAAGCCGAGGCGGCGCTGCAGGGCGAGGTCGTCGACCTTGTAGACGACGCCGTCGATGTCGTAGCCGAGGTCGGCGCGCTCGGCCTCGATGCTCCGGTAATGCGCGATCATCGCGTCCGAATCGGCACAGAGCTTCGTCCGGTCGTTGACCGGCAGGCCCCAGTCCGAAAACCGCGCCAGCACCCCGTGCTGCGTGCCGTCGAACGCCGGCACCACCTCGCCCCAGGCATAGGCGAAGAACTTGAGCGGGCGCGAACGGGTGATCTCGGGGTCGAGCTGGCGCAGCGACCCGGCCGCCGCGTTGCGGGGGTTGGCGAACAGGGCCTTCCCGGCGGCTTCCTGGCGCGCGTTGATGGCGGCGAAATCCGCGTGGCTGAGATAGACCTCGCCGCGCACCTCGCAGACCGGCGGCACGTCCGTCCCGGCGAGCCGCTGCGGGATGTCCGACACCGTGCGGGCATTGGCCGTGACGTCCTCGCCGACCTCGCCGTCGCCCCGGGTCGCCGCCGTGACGAGGCGCCCGTCCTCGTAGCGCAGGGCCAGGGAGAGGCCGTCGATCTTCGGCTCGGCGGTGAAGGCCAGGGGATCGCCCTCCGGCCAGTTCAGGAAGCGCCGGACGCGGGCCACGAACTCCGCCACCTCCTCGTCCGCGAAGGCGTTGCCCAGCGAGAGCATCGGCACCGCGTGGCGCACCTTGGCGAATTTCTCGGAGGGCTTGGCGCCCACCGAAGCGCTGGCGGCCCCCGTTCCGGCGAGATCCGGAAACCGTGCCTCGATCTGCTCCAGGCGCCGGCGCAGGGCGTCGTACGCCGCATCCGTGATCTCAGGCGCATCCTCCTGGTGATAGAGCCGATCGGCCTCGGCGATCCGTTCGGAGAGGTCCGCGTGCTCGGTCCGCGCCGTCTCGGCGGTCATGGTCTCGAGGCTGTCGGCGGGGCTGTCTGCGGGCATGGGGGGCTTCGTGAGCGTTGGCGCGGCGTCGGCTTATAGCAATCGTCAACCGTCGCAGCACCGGCCAAGGTTCCGGGCTGCCCGAAGCTCTGCACAGGCCTGTAACCCCCGCGGCCGCCGAGCGAATACATCGCGACACCCCGACGCCCCGGTGGCTCGTCGGGGCCGGCTGCGACCCCGCGCCGCCTCACGGATCCTCCCCGGCCCCTATCTTTCGATTCAACCGCTTCCCCGATCCTGGATCGCCATGCCAGCCCTGCCCGCCTTCTCCGCGCCCTGGCGCGACCGCGCCGGACGCGTCTCCGGCCTGAAGCTCGCCACCTTCCTGTTCGCCCTGGCCCCGGGCCTGTGGCTCGCCGGCGCCTACGCGGCCGATGCCCTCGGGGCGAAGCCCATCACGGCGCTGCTTCATGGTACCGGCGAGTGGGCGGTGCGCTTCCTCATGCTGTCGCTGGCGGTGACGCCCCTGCGCCGCATCGCCCACGCGCCGAAGCTCATCCTGGTCCGGCGCATGCTTGGCCTGACGGTGCTGGCCTACGGGCTGATCCACCTGTTGCTCTACGTCGTCGACCAGAACTTCGTGCTGACCAAGGTCGTCACCGAGATCGCGTCGCGGATCTATCTCACCATCGGCTTCGTGGCGCTTCTCGGCCTCGTGGTGCTCGGCGTCACCTCCACGGACGGGATGATCCGGCGCCTCGGCAAGGCTTGGCCGCGCCTTCACAAGTCCGTCTACCTCATCGCGATCCTGGGCCTGATCCACTACTACCTGCAGGCCAAGATCGACGTGTCCGATCCGGTCTTCTGGACCGGCGCCTTCCTGCTGCTGATGGGTCACCGCGCCATGCAGCGCTTCGGGTGGCCGACCAACCCGCTCACCCTGGCGGGCCTCGCTCTGGGGGCCGCCCTCGTGACCGCACTGCTCGAAGCGGCCTGGTACGGCGTGGCGAGCGGCATCCCGGCGAGCCTCGTCCTCTCGGCCAATCTCGACGTGCCGGACACCATCCGGCCGGCCTGGTGGGTGCTGGCCCTCGGCCTCGCGGTGCCGGTGCTCAATGCCGTCCGGGCGCGGATGGACAAGAGCGGACGCGGCAAGCCGAAGCGCGCACCGGCGCCGCGCCCCGCCCCGGCATCGGCACAGGTAGCGGCACGGGAGGCCGTGGCCGCGCGCTGACGGCCGCCGGCACGGACTTGCTCCGAGGCGACCGCACGCGCATGTAGCGCCTGTCGTCACGGAGGGGAAAACCCGCATGCGGACACGGATCTTGCGGGCTGCGGCCCTCGGCCTCGGCACCCTGCTGTCGATGAACGCGGCCCGCGCCGCCTGCACCCTGCCGGAGCCGCCCCCGGCGACGGCCCGTCCGACCAAGCCCCCGCTGCCGGTCAAGCCCGCCTGCCTCGACGCCAAAGGCGGCTGCCCGGGCTGGGAAGCCTACAGCTACAACGACGCGATCAAGGCCTACAACGAGCAGGCCGCCGCGTTCCGACCCCTGGCGGAAGCCTACGTCAAGGCGCTGAACGCCTACGTGAAGGCGAGCAGCGACTACGCGCAGTGCGAGGTGAAGACGCTGCAGTAGGAACGCGCGGCGCCTTCGGCACGGTCACATCGCAGGGTGCGCGGTCATTCCGGGGCGCCGCAGGCGAGCCCGGAATCCAGAAACGCCGAATGCGGAAGGTTTTGCACCACCTATGGTTCTGGATCCCGGCCTCCGCTGCGCGGCCCCGGGATGACGGGGCGGTGCGAGGGGAGTTCCGCCGTGACGCTTCGAACAGGTGATCGCATTGGCGGCGGCCGTCGCTTGACCCCCGCCAGGGGCGGTGCCACAGCCCGGCGCAGTTTCCGCTCACCGCCAGACTGGACGGCCCGATGCCCGAATCCCTCGACCTCCTCGTTCTCGGCAACGCCATCGTCGACCTCATCGCCCGCACCGAGGAGGATTTCCTCGCGGCGCAGGGCGTGCCGAAGGGCGCGATGCAGCTGATCGACGAGGCGCGGGCCGAGTCGCTCTTCGCCGCCATGGGTCCGGCCACCATCGTGTCGGGTGGCTCGGGCGCCAACACGGCCGTGGGTGCGGCGATGCTCGGGGCGAAGACCGGCTTCGTCGGCAAGGTCCGCGACGACGAGCTCGGCGGCCTCTTCGCCCACGATCTCAAGGCCACCGGCGTCCGCTTCCCCGTCGCCGCCGCCACCGACGGACCGGCCACCGCCCGCTGCTTCATCCTGGTGACGCCCGATGGCGAGCGCACCATGAACACCTATCTCGGCGCCTGCCAGGGCCTGTCGCCGGCCGATGTCGACGCGGCCACCGTGGCCGCCGCCCGCGTGGTCTACCTCGAGGGCTACCTCTGGGACCCGCCGGCCGCCAAGGACGCGTTCCGCAAGGCCGTGACCATCGCCCACGACGCCGGAAACGCCGCCGCCCTCACCCTGTCTGACGCGTTCTGCGTCGGGCGCTACCGGGAGGAGTTCCTGGGCCTGATCCGCGACGGCAGCATCGACATCCTGTTCGCGAATATCGGCGAGCTGCAGAGCCTCTACGAGACCGACGACGCCGAGGCCGCGATCCGCGCCCTGCGCGAGGAGAGCGCGGCCCGCGGCCGGGATCTGCTCGGCCTCGTCACCCGCTCGGCGGACGGTGCGCTCGTGATCCAGGGGGGCGCCGTGCAGGCCGTATCCGCGTCGCCGGTCCACGAGCTCGTCGACACCACGGGCGCGGGCGACCTGTTCGCGGCGGGCTTCCTCGCCGGCCATGCCCGCGGCCTCGATCACCGCGACAGCGCCCGCCTCGGGGCGCTCGCCGCCGCAGAGGTGATCCAGCACATCGGCGCCCGGCCCCAGCACGACCTCGTGGCCCTCGCCAAGGCGCAGGGCCTGCTCTGAGGCGGGCCCTTCGGCGGGACCGTCCCACCGTCCGCCTTCGCGGGCCGAGGGAGGCGGGCCGCCGAACCGCTCGGGCGACCTCCCCTCACAGCCGCAGCAGCACCTTGCCGACGGCCTCGCGCCGCTTGAGGATGCCGAGGGCCTCCTCGTAATCGGCGAGGGGGTATTCGCCGTGGACCTTCGCGGTGAGGCGCCCCTCCGCCACCCAGGCGAGAAGCTGCTCCTGGTTGGCCCGGTGCGCCTCCGGCTCGCGCTCGACGAAGACGCCCCAGTGCACGCCCTGGATGTCGATGCCCTTCAGGAGCGCCAGGTTGAGCGGAATCCGCGGGATGTCGCCGGCCGCGAAGCCGATGACGAGGTAGCGGCCCTTCCAGCCGAGCGACCGCAGGGCCGGCTCGGCGTAGTCGCCGCCGATCGGGTCGTAGATCACGTCCACGCCCGCCCCCGCGGTCAGCGTGCGCAGGGCCTCGCGCAGGTTCTCGGCGGCGTAATCCACCGCCATCGTGGCGCCATGGGCCTGCGCCGTTGCCAGCTTCTCGGGCGAGGACGCGCAGGCGATGACACGCGCGCCCATGATCGCCCCGAGTTCCACCGCCGCGAGCCCGACGCCGCCGGAGGCGCCGAGCACCGCCAGGGTCTCGCCGGGCTGCAGGCGGGCCCGGTCGCGCAGGGCATGCAGCGACGTGCCATAGGTGATGGTGAGCCCGGCGGCCTGCGCGTCCGAGACCCCGGCCGGCACCGGCGTGAGGTGCCGGGTGGCGACGGCGATCCGCTCGCGGCAGGTGCCGTATTTCTGGTGAACGATGACGCGGTCGCCCACCGCGAAGCCCTCGGCGCCCTCGCCCAGGGCCTCGATGACGCCGCAGGCTTCGCCGCCCGGCGAGAACGGCAACTCGGGCTTCACCTGGTAGCGCCCGGCGATGATCAGGGTGTCGAAGAAGTTGAGCGCCGCCAGGGTGATGCGCACCACGGCCTCGCCGGGACCGGCCACCGGGTCCGGCAGGTCGGCGAGGTCCAGATCCTCCGGACCTCCGAGATGGGTACACAGCAGCGCCTTCATGCTCAAACCTCCCCTGGTCGTCGTATCGGCGCTTGCACCGACGGAGCCGCCCGCGCAAGCGGTCGACGCCGTCAGGGGCGTTCGTAGGTTCCGACGAGGCAGCCCTTGGCGAGGACGCGCCCCGCCATGGCCTCCAGCAGCGCGCCGCGGCCGGGATCTTCGGGCAGCGCCAGCGCCCCGTCGAGGGCGTAGGCCTGGAACAGGTAGGCGTGCGGACCGTGGCCGGTGGGCGGGTCGGGCGGCAGCCAGCCCGGCTTGAGGAAGCTGTTCTTGCCGAGGTCGAGGCCGGATTCGGCCTGGCTCGCCGCGCCCTCCGCCAGGGGTGCGCCGGGATCGCAATTCCAGGCGATCAGGTGGACCAACGGGTTCGGCGTGGGGCTGCCGGCATCCTCGCAGAGGAGGACGATTCGCGCCGTGCCGGGGGGCAGGCCGGTCCAGGCCAGGGGCGGTGACGCGCCGGCCCCGTCGGCGGTGAAGCGCGCCGGCATCGCCGTCCCGTCCGCGAAGGCGAGGCTGGTGAGGCCGAGGCCCTCGGGCACGGTGGCGAAGGTGGTCCGGTAGGCGGTCTTGTCGAGCCCGGCCTTCAGGCCGGACAGGGCGGCGCCCACGGCGTGCGGAATCTTTTCGAGCAAGGTCGGTCTCCCACGGGGTACGCCGACCAACCGCGTGCGCGCCCGAAGGTTCAGGCCGAATGCCCACCTGCGGCCGGGGGCCCGGATGCGCCGGGGCGCTGCGCCGTGATCATGTAGTTGACGGCCGTGTCGCGGCTCGCCCGCCACGAGCCGTCCAGGGGATTGAGCACCACCCCGGTCGTGTCGGTGACGATGAGGCCGCCGGCCTCGACGGCGCGGGCGAGCTCGTCGGGCCGCACGAACTTCTCCCAGTCATGGGTGCCCCTGGGCAACCAGCCGAGGACGTACTCGGCCCCGACGATCGCCAGCGCGAAGGAGCGCAAGGTCCGGTTGAGGGTGGCGGCGAACAGGAGGCCGCCGGGCTTCACCGCCCGGGCCGCCTGCGCCACGAAGGCCGGCATGTCCACCACGTGCTCCACCACCTCCATGGCGAGCACGATGTCGAAGCGCTCGCCCCCGGCCACCACATCCTCGATGGTGCGGGCGCGGTAATCCATCGGCACGCCCTCGGCGTCGGCATGGGCCTGCGCCACCTTGACGTTGGTCGGTGCCGGATCGAGTCCGGTGACCCGGGCGCCGAGGCGCGCCAGGGGCTCGGACAGGACGCCGCCGCCGCAGCCGATATCCACCAGGGTCAGCCCCTCCAGGGCGAAGGGCGCGTTGCGGTCCCGTCCGAAATGCCGGCAGGCCGTGTCGCGGATATAGGCGAGGCGGACGGGGTTGAAGCGGTGGAGCACCCGCATCGGTCCGGCCTCGTCCCACCAGGTCGCCGCGATGGCTTCGAAGCGGGCGACCTCGTCGCGGTCGATGGAGGCGCCTGTGGGTCCGGTCATCGTCTCGGCATGTCTCGTGCGAGGTGGGCGCGTCCCATTGTTGACACGCCCGGGCGGCCCTTGTACCCGCCGAAGCCCTGTCCGGTACAGCAGCCAAGCGACGCGGCAGGCCGTGCGGGTTCCGGGAAATCCGTCCCGCGGCCCGCCGAATCCCGAGGTCACGCTCGATCCCCGGCTCAAGCGACGCGTCGCGGGCGCGACAGGCTCCGTCTGGTGAGAACATGCCCCGTCTGGTGATGAAGTTCGGCGGTACGTCCGTCGCCAATGTCGAGCGCATCCGCAACGTGGCGGCCCACGTGGCGCGCGAGGTCGCCGCCGGCTACGACGTGGCCGTCGTGGTCTCGGCCATGTCCGGCAAGACCAACGAACTCGTCGCCTGGGTCAAGGACGCGAACGCGATCTACGACGAGGCCGAGTACGACGCGGTGGTCGCCTCCGGCGAGCTCGTCACCGCCGGGCTGCTCGCCATCGCCCTGCAGAAGAACGGCATCAAGGCCCGTTCCTGGCAGGGCTGGCAGATCCCGATCCTGACCTCGGACGCCCACGGCTCCGCCCGGATCGAGGGCATCGACGGCGCCCGCCTCGATGCCGGCTTCCGGCGCGGGGAGGTCGCGGTCATCGCCGGCTTCCAGGGCATGCACGAGGCCACCGGCCGGGTGACCACCCTGGGCCGCGGCGGCTCCGACACCAGCGCGGTGGCCATCGCCGCCGCCATCGGCGCCGAGCGCTGCGACATCTACACCGACGTCGACGGCGTCTACACCACCGATCCGCGCGTGGTGCAGAAGGCCCAGCGCATGGAGCGCGTGACCTTCGAGGAAATGCTGGAGATGGCGTCGCTGGGCGCCAAGGTCCTGCAGGTCCGCTCGGTCGAGCTCGCCATGGTCCATCGCGTGCCGACCACGGTGCGCTCCAGCTTCGATCCGCCGGACAACGCCCGGCCCGGCACCCTCATCTGCGACGAGGACGACATCGTGGAACAGCAGATCATCACCGGGATCGCCTTCTCCCGGGACGAGGCGCAGATCACGCTTCGTCGCGTGAAGGACAGCCCCGGCATCGCCGCCGCGATCTTCGGACCGCTGGCCGACGCCAACATCAACGTCGACATGATCATCCAGACCGTGTCGGGCGACCAATCGACCACCGACATGACCTTCACGGTCCCGTCGGCCGATTACGACCGGGCGCGCAAGATCCTCGACGCGCAGAGCGGCGCGATCGAATTCGCGCAGATCGAGGGTGCCACCGACGTGGTGAAGGTCTCGGCCATCGGCGTCGGCATGCGCAGCCACGCGGGCGTCGCCGCCAAGGCGTTCCGGGCCCTGGCGCAGAAGGGGATCAACATCCGGGCCATCACCACCTCGGAGATCAAGTTCTCCGTGCTGATCGATGCCGCCTACACGGAGCTTGCCGTTCGCACGCTCCACTCGCTATACGGCCTCGACCAGGCCTGAAGACCCGGGGCGCGCGAACGCCTGCGCGCCAACCGGACACGAGGCCGAAGCCGGATCGAGGAGACCATGCCCGCTGCGCCCGGAGGCCCGCGCCTGCTTCTGCGCCGCCTCCGCGAAGCGATGGCGGAGCCGGTCAGTCCACAGGCTCGTCTCGACCGCATCGTCACGCTGATCGCCGCCAACGTGATCGCGGAGGTGTGCTCGGTCTATGTGCTCAGCGATGACAACATTCTCGAACTGTTTGCAACCGAGGGTCTGAACCGCGAGGCGGTCCACCTGACCCGGCTGCGGGCCGACGAGGGCCTCGTCGGCCTCATCGCCAAGACCGCTGAGCCGCTGTCGCTCTCCGACGCCCAGTCCCACCCGGCCTTCTCCTATCGGCCGGAGACGGGTGAGGAGGCCTATCACGCCTTCCTGGGCGTGCCGCTCCTGCGCGCCGGCAACACCCTCGGCGTCCTCGTCGTCCAGAACAAGACCTACCGGGTCTATTCCGAGGAGGAGATCGAGGCGCTGCAGACCACCGCGATGGTGCTCTCGGAGATGATCGCCTCGGGCGAGCTGCAGGCACTGGCGCCGGGGGCCGGCTCGGCCGCGCGCCGCCCGGTGAGCCAGCGCGGCGTGGCCCTCGCCGACGGCATCGGACTCGGACACGTGGTGCTGCACGAGCCGCGTATCGTCATCAAGCAGCTCATCGCCGAGAACGTCGAGCGCGAGGTCGAGCGCCTGGAACAGGCCATCGGCGAGGTGCGCTCGGCCATCGACGACCTCGTCGAACGCGGCGACAGCATCGGCACCGGCGAATCCCGCGAGGTGCTGGAAACGGTGCGCATGTTCGCGCACGATAAGGGCTGGCTGCGCCGGATGCGCGAGGCCGTGCATTCGGGCCTCACCGCCGAGGCCGCCGTCGAGCGCGTCCAGTCGGACAACCGCGCCCGGATGATGCGCCAGAGCGACCCGTACCTACGCGACCGCCTGCACGACCTCGACGACCTGGCGAACCGCCTGCTGCGCACGCTGATCGGCGCCGAGGGCAACGGCGCGCAGCGCGTCCTGCCCGAGAACGCGATCCTGGTGGCGCGCTCGATGGGTCCGGCCGCCCTCCTCGACTACGACCGCACGGCGCTCCGGGGCGTCGTGCTGGAGGAAGGCGGGCCGACGAGCCACATCGCCATCGTGGCCCGGGCGCTGGGCATCCCGGCGGTGGGCGAGATCGCCAACGCCACCGCCCTCTGCGATGCCGGGGACGCGATCATCGTCGACGGCGCCACCGGCGAGATCCAGGTCCGGCCCGGTCCGGAGATCGAGGCGGCCTATGCCGAGATGGTGCGCCTGCGCGCCCGCCGGCAGGAGCAGTACCGGGCGCTCCGCGACGTGCCGGCCGTCACCCTCGACGGGACGACGATCGGCCTGCAGCTGAACGCCGGCCTCCTCATCGACCTGACCCACCTGCACGAGACGGGCGCGGACGGCATCGGCCTCTTCCGCACCGAGCTGCAGTTCATGGTGGCCCAGCGCATGCCCTCGGCCGCCGAGCAGCAGGCGCTCTACGAGGCCGTCTTCGCGGCCACCGGCGACCTGCCCGTCACGATCCGCACCCTCGACATCGGCGGCGACAAGATCCTGCCCTACATGCCGGCCCTCGAGGAGGAGAACCCAGCCCTGGGCTGGCGGGCGATCCGGATCGGCCTCGACCGGCCGGCCCTGCTGCGGGTGCAGCTCCGCGCCCTTCTCAAGGCCTCCGGCGGCCGGCCCCTGAAGATCATGTTCCCGATGGTGGCGACGGTGGACGAGTTCACCCGCGCCAAGGCCATCGTCGAGCGCGAGAAGGCGCATCTGCGCCGGCACGGCCATGCCCTGCCGAGCGACTGCAAGCTCGGCGTGATGGTGGAGGTCCCCTCCCTCCTGTTCCAGATCGACGAGATCGCCAGGGCCGCCGACTTCCTGTCGGTGGGCTCCAACGACCTGATGCAGTTCCTGTTCGCCGTCGACCGCGAGAACCGCCGGGTCGCGGACCGCTTCGACACCCTGAGCGTCCCGGCCCTGCGCGCCTTCCGCGTCATCGCCGAGCGCGCCGCCGCCGCCGGCTGCCCCGTCACCGTCTGCGGCGAGATCGGCGGGCGTCCCCTCGAGGCCATGGCGCTGATCGGCCTCGGATTCCGGGCCCTCTCGATGTCGCCGGCCGCCATCGGCCCCGTGAAGGCCATGGTGCTGGGCCTCGACGTCAAGGCGGTGGCGGCGCTGCTCGACACCGAACTGACCCGCGCCGGAGACGGCGCCACCCTCCGCCCCGCCCTCGCGGCCTTCGCGAAGGCGCAGGGTGTGCCCATCTAGCGTCGGCGTGCCTATTTCCATGGGTCGTGCCGCGGCCCCGTCGTCGACCCGGCCTCCGGCCCGACGAGCCCTTGTTCAGATGAGAGTTTTCCACGGGCGATGACCCCCATTCCTGCAGAGCGTCTCGACGCGATCCTGACGCGCCACGACATCGTCACCGCCACGCTGAGCGCCGGCTCGGCGGATTCCGACACCTTCGTGCAGCTGTCGCGCGAACTGTCGGAGCTGGAGGGCGTCGTCGCCGCCATCCACGCCTATCGCGCGGCGGCGCAGAACCTCGCCGACATCGAGGCGCTGATCGACGAGCCGGGCAGCGATTTCGAGATGCGGGCGCTCGCGGCCGACGAGAAGCCGGAGGCCGAGGCCGGGCTGGAGGCGGCGCACCGGGCGCTCCAGCTCATCCTGCTGCCGAAGGATTCCGCCGACGAGAAGAGCGCTATCCTGGAAATCCGCGCCGGCACCGGCGGCGACGAAGCGGCCCTGTTCGCGGGCGACCTCTTCCGCATGTACGGCCGGTACGCCGACGCCAAGGGCTGGAAGGTCGAGGTGATCTCCGAGAGCGAGGGCACCGTCGGGGGCTATCGCGAGGTGATCGCCGAGGTGAAGGGCAAGGGCGTGTTCGCGCGCCTCAAGTTCGAGAGCGGCGCCCACCGGGTGCAGCGCGTGCCGGATACCGAGACCCAGGGGCGCATCCACACCTCCGCCGCCACCGTGGCGGTGCTGCCCGAGGCCGAGGAGGTCGACATCGTCATCAACGATGCGGACCTGAAGATCGACACCATGCGCTCGCAGGGCGCCGGCGGACAGCACGTCAACAAGACGGAATCGGCCATCCGCATCACCCACATGCCGAGCGGCATCGTGATCTTCGTCCAGGAGGAGCGCTCGCAGCACAAGAACCGCGCCCGGGCGATGTCGCTGCTGCGCTCCAAGCTCTACGACGCCGAGCGCACCGCCAAGGACGCGGCCCGGGCCGCCGACCGCAAGTCGCAGGTCGGCTCCGGCGACCGCTCGGAGCGCATCCGCACCTACAACTTTCCCCAGGCCCGCGTCACCGACCACCGCATCAACCTGACCCTGTACAAGCTCGAGGAGGTCCTGGCCGGCGTGGCGCTGGACGAGCTCGTGGACGCCCTCGTCACCGAGCACCAGGCGGAGCTGCTGGCCGCCGAGGGCATGGCCTGAGCTCCGTGGACGGGCCGGAGCCGATGCGCCTCGACCCGGGGCTCAGCCGCACCGACGCCCTGCGGCGCATGAGCGAGGCGCTCGCCGCCCACGGCCTGCCGGCGCGCGACGCCCGCTTCCTCCTGCTCGACCTCCTCGGGCTCAGCGCGACCGACTTGATCCTGCGGGGCCACCGGCCCCTCGGCCCGGAGGGGGCCGCGACGCTCGAAGGGGCCGTCGCGCGACGCGTCGCCGGCGAGCCAGTGGCCCGGATCGTCGGCGCCTGGGAATTCTGGGGCCTGCCCTTCGGGCTGGCACCCGAGACCCTCGTCCCGCGGGCGGACACCGAGACCCTGGTGGAGGCCGCCCTCGCCCTGCATCCCGACCGCGGGCGCCCGCTGCGGGTGCTCGACCTCGGCACCGGCTCCGGCTGCATCCTCGTGGCGCTGCTGAGCGAGTTGCCGAACGCCACCGGCATCGGCCTCGACCGCTCCCACGCGGCCCTCGTCCAGGCCCGCGCGAATGCGGTGCGGAACGGCGTCGGAACCCGAGCGGCCTTCGTCTGCGCGGACTGGACCGCGGGTCTCGGCGGGGCCTTCGACCTCATCGTGTCGAACCCGCCCTACATCGCCCGCGACACGATCCGTGGGCTCGACCTCGAAGTCAGGGGTCACGACCCGATGGCGGCCCTCGACGGCGGCCCGGATGGACTCGGGGCCTATCGGAGCATCGTGGAGGCCCTCAGCGTCGGGCCGGTCCGCCTCGCCCCCGGCGGCGCGCTCGCCTTCGAGGTGGGTTACGATCAGGCCGAGGCCGTCGGGATGCTCGGGACGCAGGCCGGGCTCGCCCCCGCCGTGCGTCATCACGATCTCGCCGGGCACGCCCGCGTCGTCCGCTTCGGACCGGTCTGAGCGGACGTCGACCCGAAAATCCTGCGGGAAACGCGAAAAAACTGCGCCCGTTGGATGTATCGAGGCAGAAAACGCTTGTTGCCCCCTCGGCGAGCCGCTAATGTCCAAGGCAGATCGCGAACGATCCATTAAGATGGGTCGTGGTAAGACGGGTGGCGGCTTTGGTCCGCGACGCTCTTAGACGGTCCCCCCACGATCAGGCTGGCGCGCGCGGGCAGAGGCGCAGGAGCTTGGTCAACTTCGTGCCTGAAAACCGAAGGACGCCTGGACGCTCAGAGCGCGCCTTGGTCAACGGACAGAGACGGCAAGCACGGCGAAATCGATCACGGACACACCGGACCCGGATCACGCGGCGCCAGCGACGAGCCTGAGGACAGGCCGCGTCATGGCCGCCTGGAACCCGCCGCATCATCAGACGCTCCGAGACGAACGAGGGTCAATCGAGACCGATGAGACCAAACCAGAATAGACGGATGCGCGGTCGCAACCGCCCCAAAGGTCCCAATCCGCTTACGCGTTCCTACGAGTCCAACGGACCGGACGTCAAGATTCGCGGCACCGCCCAACACATCGCCGACAAGTATGCCCAGCTCGCGCGCGATGCGCAGGCCAGCGGCGACCCGGTGGCGGCAGAGAACTACTTCCAGCACGGCGAGCATTATTTCCGGATCATCTCCGGCGCCCAGGAACAGACCCGTCAGCAGGTCGGCGGTTACGCCCGCGGCTTCGACGACGAGGGCGACGAGGGGGACGACGAGGGCCAGGGCGCCCCGCAGGGCTACGCGGCCTCGAGCTACGGCGCGAATTCCTACAACGAGGATTACGGCGACCCGAGCCAGCAGCCTCAGCCGACGGCGTACGAGCCCCGGCAGGACGCACGCCCGGAGTCCCGCCCCGAGAATGCCCGCTCGGACTACAACCGGCAGGATTCGAACAGGCAGGATTCGGGTTCGGACGGCAACCGTCAGAACCGCCGTGACCGCTTCGCCAATCGCGGCGACCGTCCGCAGCGCTTCGACAATCAGCGCGACGGCAACCGGCCCGACTATAACAACCGTCGCGACGACTTCAGTCGCCCGGACGGCAACCGGCAAGACAACAGCCGGCAAGACAGCAGCCGGCAGGATTACACGCGACAGGATTCGAACCGGCAGGACTCGAACCGGCAAGACGGCAACCGCCAGGATTTCCGGGCGGACCAGAATCGCCAGGAAAGCCCTCGCCAGGACAGTTCTCGTCAGGAGAGCCCTCGCCAGGACTACAATCGTCAGGATCAGCCGCGACAGGATTTCCGTCCCGCCCCGGCCCGCTCCGACGCGCCCCGTTACGAGAACGGGCGCACGGAGAGTCCGGTGAACGAGGCCCCGCGCGGTGAGTTCGGTGGCCAGGATTCCGGACGACAGGAATCCGGGCGCCAGGAATCTGGTCGCCAGGACGCGCCCCGGGCCGCCCGCGCGAACGAGGCGCCGCCCCGGCGCAGCCGACGCCGCGACGAGCGGGATGCCGCCGGTCCGGCCGAGGACGTGGCCGCCCTGCCCGCCTTCCTGATGACGCCGCCGCGTCCGGTTCCCGTCGCCGAGCCGGCGGGACAGCACGACGCTCCCGAGGACTCGACCTCGGCGGCACAGGATGACGGTGCACCGGCCCCCAAGCCCCGCCGCCGCCGCCGCGCCCGGTTCGAGGGTTCGGACAGTGTCGTCGGCGCCGACGATCCGACACCGGTCACCGAGTAAGCGCGGTCCCACTGCGCGAACCGACTGGAAGCCGCCCCCATCGGGCGGCTTCTTCGCGTTTCTAGGGGCCGCGCCAGTCGAGGAAGGCCTCGATCCGATGGATCAGCCGACGGTGGCGCGTCGCCTCGCCGAAGGGCGCGAGGTCCCAGGTCCAGCGCCGGTCGGGCGTCCCCAGGCGCACCCCGTGCAGCAGGTCGAGCCGCTCGGTCACGCGTCCGGTCCGGTCCTCCTCGATCTGTTCCACGTCCGTGACCAGGCAGACCTGGGCCCGCAATCCCGCGAGGCCGTCGAGATGGGCCCGGACGATCCGGTTTCCGAGATCCGGCGGCACGAAGCCGGGCCGGTCCAGGGGCAGGATCGGCAACTGCGACAGGAGATTGGCCGAGACCACGAAGTCGACGTCCGCGCCGCCGCACAGGGCGGCCAAAGGATCGGGCCGATCGGTTCGGAGGGCGAGGTCCGCGGTGACGAGCCGGACGTTGGGATGAGCCCGCGCCCGAAGGCGGGCCGGCCAGAGATGGACGGCATCCACGAGGTCGACGCGCGCGAAGCGCGCCGCGAGGTCCGCGAGCGGGACATCCTGGAGGAGGCCCGAGCCGAGCACCACGGCGACGCGCCGCTGCGGAAGCCCGTCGCAGGCATCCAGGATCGCGGCCCGCGCCGCGGCGAGATGGGGGGCCCAGGCGCTGCGGCAGCGACGCCCCCGGGACATCAGCAGGACGCTCTCGCGCAGGTGGCCCCTCCGGCGATGGGCGAAGGGCACCGGCGTGACGAGGAGGTGGAGGAGCTCGACGAGCACTTGGGCCCCCGGATCAGCGGCCCGGGCCCGACGGATCCCGCGCGTCCGGCGCGCCGCCCGCCTGCGCCGAGAGGCGGACCACGCGCTGCGCCGTGGTCACCGACAGGGCCTGAAACGCGCTCTGGATCCCGGTCCAGGCCTCGGGCGGCCGCACCGGGCCGGTTTTCGTCCGCAGGAACAGCTTCAGGGTTCCGAAGCCGAGGCGGATCGAGCGCAGGAGAAACAGCAGGGGATCGTGGTCCGCCGCATCGTAGGCACGCCGGGCGAAGGCGGGCGACACCGCGGCGAGGCGCGCGACCTCGGCCAAAGCCGTGTCGAGGTCGCCGGCCCGGACCAGGTCGTCGATGCGCCGTTCATCCGCATCCGTCGCGCGCGGAAGGGTCTGGCTCCCCCGCAGGCCGGCCGCCAACGCCGCAGGCTGTCCCCGCGGCGCGGCGCGGGTCACCAGCATGGCCCGCAGGACGGCGTCGCCACGGGCCCGTTCCCCGAGCGTGGTGTAGGCCGCGCCGGAGAATTGCGCGCCGGCATTGCCCGCGACCACGTGCACCGTCTGCCGGTCGCCGCGGGCCACCAAGACGTCGGTGACCCGCTCGCCGAGCGTCGGCCGCTGCGCAACGGCCCGCAGGTGCTCCTGCCCCCGCGATTCGGAGACGGTGACGAGGTCGGCCTCGTCGAGGCGCGGCGAGCGCTGAAGGACGGGCCGGGCCACCGCGATATCCGGATCGAAGGCCAGGTCGCGCACCACGGCACACGGTGCGTTGCGCACATCCGCCAAGCCGTCCGCCAGGAGGACGCGGGCGGCCCCATCGACCGCGCGGGCCAGGGGCAGCATCGCCGCGTCGAACACCTCCACCTGCGCCTCGCGCAGCCCGGCGGCCCGCTCCGTGAAGAGCATCGACAGCCGTTGCAGCACCCGTCCGCGCTGGAGCAGGCCGCCGGAGCGGACCACCTGCTCGATATCGCGCATGAGGGTTTCGATCATACGCGGAATTCCTGCGCGGTCCGTCCTTCGGCAATGTCCAGACCATCCTGGGGACGCAGAGATTAAGAAACTGAAATTCCCGTCGGCCCGGCGGGGGAACCTGGCCGCGACGATCCCGTTGCGGTTGGGCGGTTGCGATCGCATTTCCGCGCGCGCCGCCTACCCGGAGTGACCGTGTCGAACCTCGTCCGCATCATCCTCGCGATCTTCCTGCCGCCGATCGCGGTCCTCATGACCACGGGCATCGGCCTGCAGTTCCTTCTCAACATCCTTCTGACGCTGATGGGCGTGCTGCCGGGCACCATTCACGCCCTGTGGCTGGTGCTGCGCGATCGCTGAGGGAATGCTAGCCTGCGCGCGGGCTGATCGTCGAGCCACGGTCGCCGCGAACGGTCCGACGAGCGCGAGGGGAGCATGAGCACACGAGGTTTCACGGGGCGCAAGCCGCCCGAGGCGACCCGCGAGCGTCTGCCCCCCGGCCAGTACCTCACCGAGGACTTCCCGGTGCTCCAGATCGGCCCCAACCCGCGCATCGACCTCGCGACCTGGTCGTTCACCTTGCGCGAGGGGTCGCGGCCCCTGAAGAGCTGGAGCTGGGACGCCTTCAACGCCCTGCCCCGCAGCCGCTGGGGCGGCGACATCCACTGCGTGACGAAGTGGTCGAAGTTCGACACCGCCTGGGAGGGCGTGCGCTTCGACGACCTCCTGGCCGATGCCGGCATCGCGGCGCCGAGCGCCTTCCTGCTCGCCGAAGGCTACGACGACTACACCACCAACGTGCCCGTCGCCGACCTGACGGGCGGCAAGGGCATGGTGGCGACCCACTACGACGGCGCGCCGATCCCGGTGGACCATGGGGGCCCGGCCCGGCTCCTGGTACCGCACCTGTATTTCTGGAAGAGCGCCAAGTGGGTGAAGGGCCTGCGCTTCACCCAGCGGGACGAGGGCGGTTTCTGGGAGCTGCGCGGCTACCACATGTACGGCGATCCCTGGCGCGAACAGCGCTTCACCGGTGATTGATCCCGCCCCGGGCCCCCTCCCCTGGCAGACCGCGATCCTCACGGCCATCCGGCCGGTGACGCGGCGGGTGAAGAGCTACCGCTTCCGGGTCGCCTTCGATCGGCCGCTGCTGGCCGGGCAGCACGTCGACGTGCGCCTCACCGCCCCGGACGGCTACCAGGCCCAGCGCAGCTACTCGATCGCCTCGCCACCGGACGGCGACGGCACCATCGAACTGCTGATCGAGGGCCTGCCGGACGGCGAGGTCTCGGGCTTCTTCGACGCGGTGGCGGCGGTCGGCGACACGATCGAGCTGCGCGGCCCGATCGGCGGTTCCTTCGTCTGGCGCCCCGAGGATGGCGGGCCCCTTCTCCTGGCGGGCGGCGGGTCGGGCGTGGTTCCCCTCCTGTCGATGCTGCGCCACCGCGCGGCGACGGCGCCGGCGGTACCCGCCCTCCTCCTCTATTCCGTGCGCGACGCCGGCGAGATCATCGCCGCCGAGGAGCTGGCGGTGCGCGCCCGCGACGAACCGCACTTCCAGCTGATGCTCAACCTGACCCGCGCCGGCGGCCGCCGGGTCGACGCGGCGATGATCGCGGAGGCGCTGGACCGGCTCGGACCGCCGCGCCATGCCTATCTCTGCGGCGGCAATCCCTTCGTCGGGGCGGTGGCGGACCTCCTCCTCGACGCCGGGGTGGACCCCGCCCGCGTCCGGACCGAGCGCTTCGGCGGCTGAGTTGCCATCGCGGGGCGCGGGCCGACCCGGTCCCGCCACGGATCACGGACCTGGAAGGTCTCGGCAGACGGAGGAAGACACCATGTCAGCGCAGCTCGATCAGCGCGAGGGGCAGTGTCACTGCGGCGGCGTCCGGTTCCGTGCGACGCTGAGCGAGGGTCTCGACACGGTCCGGCGCTGCACCTGCTCGTATTGCCGGATGCGGGGGGCGGTCGTCGTCTCGGCCGAGACCGGCGGCGTCGAGATCCTGCAGGGCGCGGACCTGCTGACCCGCTATCGCTTCAACACCGGCGTGGCGCAGCACTTCTTCTGTTCGCGCTGCGGGATCTACACGCACCACCAGCGCCGCTCGAATCCCGACCAGTACGGCGTCAACGTCGCCTGCCTCGACGGGCTCAGTCCCTTCGACTTCGCCGAGGTCCCGGTGGTCGATGGCGTCAACCACCCGAACGACACCGGCGGATCGAGCCGGCTGGCCGGCACGCTGCGCTTCGTCCCCGCGCGCTAGTCGCCCCTCCCCGCCGCAACGAATTCGGCCGCGGCCGCGTCCCGACGGTCGCGGCCGGACGCATGCCCCAGGCCCCGAGGCATGGTGCCGGTGGTCAGGGCGCGCGGGCGGGCGCGTGGAAGCGGGCGACGATTGCAGCGGGGCAAGGCCACAGCGTCGAGCGAATCGACTGCCGTCGCGGCGACGGGGCTGGCGCGGGCGGCCCGCTCGGCAGCGTCGCGGGCTCGTGCGCCGTTTCGCTCAGCCCCCGACGAGCCGATCCGCGACCTCCTCGGCCAGGGACAGGCTCGAGGTCAGGCCCGGGCTCTCGATGCCGAAGAGGTGGACCAGGCCGGGGAGCCCGTGCTCGGCCGGGCCGTCGATCCGGAAATCGGCGGCGGGCTCGCCCGGTCCCGTCAGTTTCGGGCGGATGCCGGCATAGTCCGGGGTCAGCACCCCGTCGGGCAGGCCGGGCCAGTAGCGCCGGATCGCCCGGGCGAAAGCATCGGCCCGGGCGGGATCGACCCGATAGTCCAGGCTCTCCACCCACTCGACATCGGGGCCGAAACGCATGCGGCCGGCGAGATCGAGGGTCAGGTGAATCCCGAGACCGCCTTCGACGGGCGCCGGATAGATCAGCCGCGAGAAGGCCGGCCGACCAGTACAGCCGAAATAGCTGCCCTTCGCCAGGACCAAGCGTGGGATGCGCGCGGCGGGATAGGCCTCGACCGCGCCGGCGACCCCCTGGGCCCCGAGGCCGGCGGCGTTGACCACGGCCTCGAACGGCAGGGCCTCGCCGTTGACGGTGACGCTCCAGCCCGTGCGCGTCCGGGCGATCCGCGTCACCCGGCTGTCGAAGGCGATGGCGCCTCCGGCATCCTCCAGGTCGCCCTGGAGCGCCAGCATCAGCCCGTGGCTGTCGACGATCCCGGTGCCGGGCGCGTGCAGCGCCGCCACGCAGGCGAGGTTCGGCTCCAGGGTCCGGGCCTCGGCCCCGTCGAGGAGCGCCAGATCCGGAACCCCGTTGGCGTCGCCGCGCACCTTGAGCGCCGCGACGGCGTCGCGCTCGGAGTCCGCGGTGGCCACGATGAGCTTGCCGCAGCGCCGGGTGGCAACGCCGTGGCTGTCGCAGAAGGCCGCGAGCATGGCCGCGCCGGCGACGCAGTGACGGGCCCGCAGGGAGCCCGCCGGATAGTACATTCCGCCATGGATCACCTCGGAATTGCGTGCCGAGATGCCCGTGCCGATCGCCCCCTCGGCCTCGGCCACGATGACGGCATGGCCCCGGCGCGCGAGGGCACGGGCCACGGCGAGTCCAACGATTCCGGCACCGACGACGAGGATATCCATGACGGGCCGGAGATGAGCACGAGAGGCACGGGGAACACAACACGAGGCGCGTCCGCTGCGGGTCCGGGCGCCCAGGGGTGGAGGGGCATGCATCCGCGGTCATGGCGCTGCGCCGCAGTTCCGGCTACAAGAGACGCCATCCGTAACCGTTCGAGGCCGGAATCACGTCGGTTTGGAGAGGATCGCGTCCGTCGCGACGGCTCCCCGGCGGGTTCTCCGCCTGCTTGCCCGCTAAGGCTTCCGTCACCGTGCCCTTCCCCACCCTGCCGGCCCCGCTCGCCCGAGCGCTGACCGCGCGCGACTACGAAGACCCGACGCCCGTCCAGAGCGCCGTCATCGAGGCGGCCGCGCAAGGCCGTGACCTCCTCGTCTCGGCCCAGACCGGCTCGGGCAAGACCGTCGCGTACGGCCTCGCCTTCGCCGAGACCCTGCTCGGCGACGCCGAGCGCTTCGGCCCCGCCGGCGCGCCCCTCGCCCTCGTCATCGCCCCGACGCGCGAGCTCGCGCTGCAGGTCGAGCGCGAATTGTCCTGGCTCTATGCGGAGACCGGCGCCCGCGTCATCTCCTGCGTCGGCGGCATGGACCCGCGCCGCGAGAGCCGCCAGCTCAACGACGGCGCCCACATCGTCGTCGGCACTCCGGGTCGCCTGCGCGACCACCTGGAGCGCCGCAACCTCGCGACGCAGGATCTGCGCGCCGTCGTCCTCGACGAGGCCGACGAGATGCTCGACCTGGGTTTTCGCGATGACCTGGAATTCATCCTCTCGGTGACCCCGAAGGAGCGGCGTACGCTGCTCTTCTCCGCGACCCTGCCGAAGGCGATCGCGACCCTGGCCGAGCGCTACCAGAACGACGCCCTGCGCATCGCCGTGAAGGGCCAGGAGCGCGGCCACGCGGACATCACCTACAAGGCCATCCGCGTGGTGCCGCGCGAGCTGGAGCACGTGGTGGTCAACACCCTGCGCTTCATGGATGCGCCGACGGCGATCATCTTCTGCAACACCCGCAACGCGGTGCGCCACCTCCAGGCGGTGCTCACCGAGCGCGGCTTCTCGGCCGTGGCCCTCTCGGGCGAACTCGGCCAGGGCGAGCGCAACGCCGCCCTCCAGGCGCTGCGCGACGGCCGGGCCAAGGTCTGCGTCGCCACCGACGTCGCCGCGCGCGGCATCGACCTGCCCACCGTCAGCCTCGTCATCCACGCCGACCTGCCGCACGATGCCGAGGTGCTGCAGCACCGCTCCGGCCGCACCGGCCGCGCCGGGCGCAAGGGCACCAGCCTCCTGCTGATCCCGGCCTCGAAGCGGCGCCGGGCCGAGCAGATGCTCATGATCGCCAAGGTCTCGTTCGAGTGGGCCGGCCCGCCCACCGCCGACGAGATCCGTCGCCTCGACGGCGAGCGCATGTGGCAGGATCCGATCTTCACCGAGGAGCCGGCCGAGGAAGACGTGGCCATGGCCGAGACCCTGATGGCGCAGCGCACGCCCCAGGAACTCGCCGCGGCTCTGGCGCGGATCTACCGCTCCCGCCTGCCCGCCCCCGAGGACGTCACCGATCCGGGCGCCGGCCCCGAGCGCAAGTCGCGCCCGGTCTACGATCCCGCCGACGTGGACCGCATCGACGCCCAGGGCCCGGCCGTGTGGTTCCGGCTCAACCTCGGCCGGCGCGACAACGCCGATCCGCGCCGCCTGCTGCCGATGCTGACCCGGCGCGGCAATATCGGCCGCCAGGAGATCGGCGCGATCCGCATCTTCGATCGCGAGACGAAGTTCGAGGTCCGGGGCGGAGCCGCCTCGCGCTTCGCCCAGACCTTCGCCAAGAACGGCTCGCCCGAGATCCAGGTTGAACCGATCCTCGACGAGGAGCCGGCCCGCGAGGAGAAGGGACCCAAGGGCTTGAAGAGCCCGCGGGGCGCGCGCCACGAGCGCGAGATCGCCAAGAAGCCCCGCGCCAGCCGGGCGCGCTGACCGGACGGGGGCGCCCGAAACCGGGCGCTCCACCTCGACGAAGGGCGCCCGAAACCGGGCGCTCCACCTCGACGAAGGGCGCCCGAAGCCGGGCGCTCCGATCCGACGAAGGGCGCCCGAAGCCGGGCGCTTGCGCTAGAAGTGATCGGGCAGGTTCTTCACCGCATTGCCGAGGGCCTCGACGCTCTCGGCGATCTTGCGGCCGGCCGGGGCGAGCGACGGCACCTTCACGCCCAGGAATTCCGTCTGCTCCGGCTCGGGCTCCGCCTGCGCGACCGGGGGCGCCGACGCAGTCTCCGGCGTGCCGCTCGGTGCCTTGGCAACGAGAGGCTTGGCAACAACGGGCTTGCCGACCGAAGTCTTGACGCTCGAAGACTTGACGACCGAAGGCTTGGTCTCCGTCGCCTTGGCGACCGGGCTGTGCTTCGGCGCTTCCGGCGTCAGGGCCGTGAAGGTGCCGTTCGTCGCCCGCGACCGGGTCGTCTCGTTGGGCAGCGGCGCGATCAGGGTGGCGGTGCGCGTCACCGGGACCAGCGAGGCCGGACGCGCCGGCGGCAGCACCGCGGCGCTCTCGATCGGCGGCAGGCGCGCCGGCTTCGCGGCGACAGGCACCGCCGCCGGCTTCTCGACCGGAATCGCCTCGGGCGCCCGCGCCGCGGGCGGCCGCGCTTCGGCGACCGTCACGCCGATGGGCTTCGCGTCCACGGTCCTGACTTCCAGGGGCCTCACTTCGGCGACCCGCGCCGCGGGCGGGGCGACCGCGGCCGGCGGACGCTCGGCCGTCGGAGCCGCGGACGGCTGATCCGGCGCGGCCGCGACGGACTTCGGCCTCGCCGGCGCGAGGGCCGGGACGCCATCGCGCAGGTCCGGCCATTCGGAGGCGTTGTGTCCGAGACTGGCGGGCGTCGCGGACGCCGTGGCGAGAGTCGGCCGGGTGAATTGCGGCCCCGCGAGGTTGCCGAGGGTCGCGAAGGCGAAGGCGGTGAAGCCGGCAAGGCCCAGGATGCCGGCGCCGGAGAGGAGCACCACCCGGAGTTTCACCCGGGACGGGCGCGGCGCCGGCGCGACGGGGCGCCGGGTCTCGGAGGGATCGATCGTCACGGACATCAGGGTCTCAGACATCTCGCACGCTTCAAGAGGTTCGGATTGACCGTTGCGGGTCGATCACGCGGCGCTGGTCGGGCACGACCGGCGCGACGAGGCCCAAGGGGCGACGCCTGCGTGTAACGAAAGAGGCGCCGCAATGGGGCATGAAGATGTCCTTAACCCAATCCTTGAACAGGCTCGGATCAGACGCGTCACGAATCTGAATAGATCCAACAGGTTTAACGCGAGGTGTCTGGGCAGGACTTGGTCCCGTCCTGATTCGCCGCCGCCGCAGCCTGGACGTGAACGAGGCGCGAGACGGCGCGCGTCGCACGATTCGCCGTCATGGGCGCGAAGGGCTCGCCCGCGACCAGGCGCGCCTTGAGGCGGACCCGCTCCGGGTCGCCCCAGCGGGTCAGCATCGCCTGGAAGGCGGCATGCGTCCGATGATCGAAGGGGCGGGGCCGGCCCTGCCCGTCCCGGCAGGGATGCGGCGGCGTGAACTGGGCGACGGGCACCAGCCCGGTGGGAATCGGGGCGGTGGCGGCGTGGGTGCGGCCCAGGGCCAGGATCCTCGGGTCGAGGAAGGCCCGCGGGCCACCCGACTGCGGGTCCGCGCCGGCATAGACCTCGATCCGGCCGAGGGGCGTGGTGACGACCACGTCCGCGGCGGCCATCAGGCTCGAAACCGCCTCGGGATCGTGTGCGGCAGTCCGTCCGGCCAGGGCGGCGAGGCGCGCGAGCGCGTCCGGGTCGGCGGAACGCAGGAACAGGCGGCCCTGCGGCAGGTCGAGGCCGAGGTCGAACCACTTATCCCCAAGATTCCGCGGGCGCAGGGCCCCGTCGTCGCATCCGGCGGCGCGGATCGGCCCCGCCCCCGTCCGGGGGCAGAGCGCCATCGGCAGACACAGGGCGACGGCGTGGCTCCAGCCGCCGGTGAAGGCGGTCTCGTAGGCCACGGGAATCGCCTCCGCCGGCGCGAGGGCGATCCCGCCGAACGGGGTGATCCAGCCGAGGCGGCCGTCCGCCGGAGCGGCGACGACCTGATCGCCGCGGCGCCCGACGCCGGCGAGCGCGCCGAATCCCCCCATCGTCCAGGTGGTCTCCGGATCGGCCAGGGCTCCGGCCACGAGGCCCGAAACCGAATCGGGACGCTGCCATTCGGCGTCGGGTTCGCTACACACGGGGCGACGACCGCGCACGCTTTCCCCGACGGCCGCCACCCGAGTCGCCATGCCTCACGACGCCGCCTCCGCAGCCCGATCCCGATGGGGCCTGCCCCACCGCAACGGCGCCCCGCCCGCGGCGTCGGCGGAGGCCGGCCGCCGGTCGCTCTGGGCGTCGTGGCCGACGCGGACCCGGATGATCGTGCTGGTCCTCGCCATCGATGTCCTGGCCGCCCTGGTCTCGTGCGCAGTCATCGTCGTCAACGCCCGCTCCGCCGTCGAGGTCGAGATGCAGGCCGCGATGACGAATGTCGAGCTTCTGGTGTCCGATACCATCGACCTCGCCCAGGCGGGGCCGCCCGCCGGCATCCTCCAGACCCTGAACCTGCGCATCCACGATTTGCGCCACGTCCGCGTCACGGTGCTGGACGACGCCGGCAAGGTCGTCACCGGCGGCCTCGGCCGGGTCCGGCACGACCCGCACGCGGCGCCGGCCTGGTTCGCGGCCCTGATCGCCCCGGCGATCCGCGAGCACGACCTGCCGATCGTGGCGCAGGGCCGGCGCATCGGCACCGCCCGCATCACCACTCAGCCGCACGACGAGATCGACGAGGTCTGGGTCTATACCCTGTCGCTCTCGCTTGCCAGCCTCTGCCTCAGCCTGGGGCTGCTCGGCGCCCTCACGGTGGCGTTCGGCCGCGTCCTGGCGCCGCTGACGGACCTCGCCGAGGGGCTGATCCAGCTGGAGCAGCAGGATTACACCGTCCGGCTCGAACCGCCGGCCTCGCGCGAACTCGCCGCCATCGCCACCCGGTTCAACCGGGTGGCCCAGGCCCTGGCGGAGACGCGGGCCGCCAACGGGCGGCTCAACCGCCAGCTCCTGTCGGCACAGGACGACGAGCGGCGCCGCACGGCCCTGGAGCTGCACGACGAGTTCGGCCCCTGCCTCTTCGCCCTGGAAGCGACCGCCGCCTCGGTGGTCCGCATGGCCGAGGCCGAGGCGCCGCCGGACCGGGCGCGCCTGAAGCAGCGCGCCCAGGACATCGCCAGCATCGTCGGCCAGGTCCAGACCCGGAACCGCGACCTCCTCAACCGGCTGCGGCCGCACGCCCTCGGGCAGGTGCCCCTGCCGGAATGCCTCGATCTGCTGCTGCGCGATTTCCGGCGCCGTCACACCGGGACGCGCTTCGCCGGGAGCTTCGAGGGCCTGGCCCGCGGCTACGGCGACGTGACCGACCTGACCGTATTCCGCTGCATGCAGGAGAGCATGACCAACGCGGTGCGGCACGGCGGGGCGCGGAACGTCACCGTCCAGGTGCGGGACGAGGCCACCACCGCCGGGCGGGTCCTGCGCCTCGCCATCCGCGACGACGGCACCGGCATTCCGACCGGTCACAGCCTCGGACTCGGTCTTTCGGGGATGCGGGAGCGTGTGGAAGCCCTCGGGGGCACGTTCATGCTTGACAACGATCAGCCCGGCGCGGTTGTCCGGATCATGATTCCGCTCGATGATGAGCGGGACGTCGACACGAGTCCGATTCCCAGCGCATGAACGCGATCGCCACCACCACCGAGGCGCCGACCCTCGTCATCGACGATCACCCGATCGTACTCCAGGGCTGCCGGCGGGTGCTCGAGGATGCGGGGATCGAGCGGATCGTCGAGGCCACCAGCGTGGTCGCGGCCTATCGCAGCTTCCTGCGCCTGCGTCCCGGGACGGTGATCTGCGACCTGACCTTCCAGGGCAGCGGCCTCGCCGGCCTCGAACTGATCCGGCGGATGCGCGACGCCAACCGGGCGGTGCGCATCCTCGTCTTCAGCATGCACAACGATCCGGTCATCGTCGCGCGGGCCCTGGAGGCCGGAGCCCTCGGCTACGTGCTCAAGGACCACGCCTCCGGCGAGCTTTTCGAGGCCTTCGAGCGGGTCCGGTCCGGCCGCCCCTACCTCGATCCGCGCCTGGCCACCGAGGTCGCGATGCTCCGCACCGACCCGAAGCGCACGCCCGAGACCCAGCTGACGCCGCGCGAACTGCAGATCCTGCAGCGCCTGGCGCAGGGCAAGTCCTACGGCGCCATCGCGAGCGACCTGTCGGTGAGCTACAAGACCATCACCAACGCCTGCTCGATGATGCGCCAGAAGCTCGGCCTGCGCACCCTCGCGGAGCTGATCCACCTGGCGGTGACGCAGGCGCAGCGCCAGGGCTGAGCGGACGGCGGCTCAGCCGAGGCCGCCCATCGCGCGCACCACCGCCCACTCGGCCTCCGTCACGGGCTGGACCGAGAGGCGGGAATTGTTGGCGAGCACCATGGCGGCGAGGCGCGGCTCGGCCTTGATCGCCTCCAGGGTCACGGGGCGGGGCAGCGCTTCGACGGCGCGCAGATCGACCATGCCGAAGCGGCCGGTCGCGTCGGAATCATCCGGGTAGTAGGGCCGGATCACCTCGACGATGCCCACCACCGCCTTGCCCTCGTTGGAGTGGTAGAAGAATCCGCGCTCGCCCACCTCCATCGCCATGAGGTGCTTCTTGGCGACGTGGTTGCGCACGCCGTTCCAGTGCGTGCCGGCGCCGCCCGCGGCGACCTGCTGCTCCCAGGACCAGGTCGAGGGCTCGGACTTGTAGAGCCAGTAGGCCATGCGCTTCTCCAGAGACGCCGGCTCCATAGCACCGGCCAAGCGTGGCCGTCAGGCCCCCCGGAGCGCGGCCTCCCAGTAGCGCAGGCTCGTGGCGTTGATCGGGGCGCCGGCCTTCGCGTTCCGGGCAGTGACGAAGGCGTGGAACTCGGCCGCCGCCTCGGGCCCCAGGAGATCGGACAGGGCCGAGAGGATGCGGGTGATGCGTAGATGATTATGGTCGTGCGGCCGCAGCCAGCCGTCGGTCTCGGCATAGAAGCGGGTCATCCGCCCGAGGGCGGCGCGCAGGCCCGACAGGGCGGCCGGATCGGCGCGGATCGCCTCGGCCTCGGCCCGGCTCAGCACCGGCGCGCCGGGTACGGCGAGGCTCGCCTCGTGCAGGGGGAAGCACCATTGGATGAAGTCGTGCACGCCCTCGATATGGGCGTCGTCGAAGGCGAGGATCTCCCTCAGGCGGCGCCCGGCCCCGTCGTTGCCGGAGCCGGTCAGGAAGGCGCGGATGGGGTGCTGGCTCACTCGGCTTCTCCCCGCAGCGGCCGCGCCAGCAGGGCGGCGATGACGCCGTCGACGCTGGCGCCGCCCGAGACGATGGCGGCCACCGCCTCGGCCACCGGCATCTCGATACCCCGGGCGCGGGCGAGGTCGACCAGGGCGGCGGCCGTGAAGGCGCCCTCCGCCAGCTTGCCGCCGGCGGCCGCCTCGGGCGAGCCCCCCGCGCCGAGGCGCTGGCCGAAGGCGAAATTGCGCGATTGCGGCGAGGAGGCGGTGAGCACCAGGTCGCCGAGGCCCGACAGGCCCATCAGCGTCTCCGGCCGGCCGCCATAGGCCCGGGCGAAGCGCATGAGTTCGGCGAAGGCCCTGGCGATCAGCGCGGCCCGGGCGCTCTCGCCGAGACCGCGTCCGGCAACGATGCCCGATGCGATGGCGAGGACGTTCTTGCCGGCCCCGCCGATCTCGACGCCGCGCACGTCGTCGGTGTGATAGACCCGGAGCGTCGGCCCCGAGAGGGTGCCGGCCAAGCGCGCGGCGAGACCCGCATCCGCCGCCGCGAGCGTCACGGCGGTGGGCAGGTTGCGGGCGACGTCCGCGGCGAAGCTCGGGCCGGACAGGACCGCCACCGGGGCGGCGGCGCCCAGCTGTTCGGCCGCGACCTCGCTCATGAAGGCGTCGGTGCCGCGCTCGATCCCCTTGGCGCAGAGCACGATGGCGGCTTGGCGCGCGAAGGCGGCGCCCAGGTCGGCCAGAACCCCGCGCAGGGTCTGGGCCGGCGTCACCATCAGCACCGTCCCGGCCTCGGCGAGGTCGGAAGCTCCGGCGGTGACGGCGATGCGGGGGTGCAGGGGCACACCGGGCAGGTAGCGGGCGTTCTCGCGGGTGTCCTGCAGGCGCGCCGCCGCCTCCGGGTCGCGCAGCCACAGGGTCACGTCGTGCCCGGCCGCGGCGGCCGCGTTGGCCAGCGCCGTGCCCCAGGCACCGCCGCCGACGACTCCGATCCGCTTCATGCGCTGGTCCCTCGCGATGTGACGTGGTCCGCCCGCAGACGATACAGGAGATGCGGACGCAGCGGATGCCCCGGCGGCAGGGCCGGATGCGGGAAGCCGCCCTCCGGGCGCATGCCGAGGCGCTCCATCACCCGGCGCGAGGGCGTGTTTCCCTCGGCCGTGAAGGCGACGACCTCGGAGAGGCCGCAGCGGCCGAACAGGTCGGCGAGGGCGAGGCGAGCCCCCCGCGTGGCGATCCCGTGGCCCCAGGCCTCGCGCGCCAGGCGCCAGCCGATCTCGACGGTCTCGCCCGGCCGCTCGCCGCCCGGGAACGGCATGGGCCGCAGGAGACGCGCGCCGCCGATCATCCCGACGAACCCGCGTCCCTCCACCGTGACGGCCCAGGGGCCGAAGCCGTCCACCGCGAAGCGCCGGGCACAGGTCCGCGCCTCGGCCCGGCTCGCGGCCGCGTCCTTGGTGGCGGGGAAGTGGCGCATGACCTCCGGGTCGGCGTTGAGGGCGGCAAAGCGCGCTTCGTCGCCCGCCTGCCAGGGCCGCAACAGGAGGTTTCCGTCGCGAAGGCCCTCGGGCGGCGCCACCGCGTCGGCCTCCCGCAGCTTGCCGCGCAGGGCCAACGAGCGCCGGTTCAGCGCGCGCAGGTCGGCCCGGCCGAAGAGGACCGCCTCGCCGAGTTCGGTGGCGGCGGCGAGCTGACCAAGGGGCAGGTTCGCCCAGGCCGGGGCCGGCACGCTCTCGCGCCATGGGCCGCCGCAGGTGTTGTCGAGGAGGATGCGCGCGAAGCAATGGTCGCGGTGCACCGGCCAGTCCGGGCGGGCCGCCTCGGGCAGGCGTCGCTCGACGAGGTCGCGCCAGCGCAGCCGCGCGGCCTCAGGCAACCGCCTTCGGCTCCGCGAAGGGCCAGCGGGCGCGGGCCGGCGCGGTGAGGTCGTCCACGAGGCCGAGGCGCAGGCGCTCGATACCCGCCCAGGCGATCATCGCGCCGTTGTCGCCGCACAGGGCCAGGGGCGGCGCCACGAAGGCGAGGCCCGCCTCGCCGGCCTGGGTGGTGAGCGCCCGGCGGATCGCGCCGTTGGCCGCCACCCCGCCGGCCGCCACCAGGGCGGTGGGATGGCCGGCCACGGAGGCGAAGTCGCGCATCGCCACCCGCAGGCGGTCGACCACCACGTCGACCACCGCCGCCTGGAAGCCGGCGCAGAGGTCGGCGACGTCGACGGAGGAGAGCGGCGCCAGCTTCTCCGCCTCGATCCGCAGGGCGGTCTTCAGGCCGGACAGGGAGAAGTTGGCCTCACGCCGCCCCAGCATCGGCCGCGGCAGGGCGAAGCGCTCCGGATCGCCGGTCTCGGCCAGGCGCTCGACCTCGGGGCCGCCCGGATAGCCGAGGCCGAGGAGCTTGGCGACCTTGTCGAAGGCCTCGCCGATGGCGTCGTCGATGGTGGTGCCGAGGCGGACGTAATCGCCGACCCCCCGCACCGCCACGAGCTGGGTGTGCCCGCCGGAGGCGAGGAGCAGAAGGTAGGGGAACCCGATGCCGTCGGTGAGCCGCGCCGTCAGCGCATGCGCCTCCAGGTGGTTCACGGCGATCAGGGGCTTACGCGCCACCAGCGCCAGGGTCTTGGCCGTGACGAGGCCGATGAGAACGCCGCCGATCAGGCCGGGCCCGGCCGCCACCGCGATGCCGTCGACCTGGGCCAGGGTCAGGCCGGCGCTGCCCAAAGCCCGGTCGATGAGCCGGTCGAGCACCTCCACATGGGCGCGGGCCGCGATCTCGGGAACGACGCCGCCATAGGCCGCGTGCTCGGCGATCTGGCTCAGCACCTCGTTGGAGAGGATGCGCCCGCGCCCGTTCTCGCCGGGGGCGACCACGGAGGCGGCGGTCTCGTCGCAGGTCGTTTCGATGCCGAGGACGTTCATGGACGGCGGATCATCTCGAATGGGGCCTCGTCGGAGGGGTGCGGGGTGGCCCGGGGGATGCGCCGCACCCTATCGTCCGCCTCCTCCGGCGGCAACGACGGGTTGCCAGCGGCGGCGAGACCGGCATGGATGGGCGCGGGGTTCTGGGAGCGCGAAGCGGGATGCGGATCTGGGTGGCGCGGCCGGAACCGGGGGCGGCGCGGACGGGCGCGCGCCTCGCCGCCCTGGGACACCGGCCCCTCCTCGCCCCGGTCCTCACCGTCGCACCGACGGGATTCCGCCTGCCGGAGGAGACCTTCGCCGGGCTGATCCTCACGAGCGCCAACGCGGCGGCGGCGCTGACGCCGGCGGAGCGCGCGCGCCTCCGCGCGGTCCCGACCTTCGCGGTGGGAGCCCGGACCGCCGCCCTCGCGCGGGAGCTGGGCTTCGCGGACGTCCGCGAGGCGGAGGGCGACGCGCGGGCCCTGGCCCGGCTGGTCCGGGCCTCCCTGCCCTTGGGCGCGCACCTCGTCCACGCAGCGGGGGCCGAGCGCAAGGCCGAGCCCGCCGCCTCCCTGATCGCGGCCGGATACCGCCTCGCGGTATGCGAACTCTACGCCGCGCGGGGGGTGGCGCGGCTGCCCGATGCGGTGGCGGACGCCCTCGCAGGCCGGCGCCTCGACGGGGCGCTCCACTACTCCCGGCGCAGCGCGCAGGCGGCACACGATCTCGCCACGGCGGCCGGGCTCGGCGGAGCCTTCGGAGACCTGACGCATTACTGCTTGTCGGCGGATGTCGCCGCGCCCCTGGTCACCGCCGGGGTCGCGGTCCATTTCGTGCCCGACCGCCCCGGGGAGGACGCGCTCCTCGCGGGATTGCCGGCCCCCGGGCCAACAGGATTTCGATAAGGGCCTCGCTCCGGCGGCGGCCCTGGTGCTAGGACGAGCGCAAGAAGCTGCGCCGCCAGCCTCGACCCACCGGGCGCCGGATGCGCCGAACGGGTCGGGCGGCGGGAGACGGGAAGGGAGCCTTGAACCGTGAAACCACCCAACAGCGACCCCAACCGCCCGGGTTCTCCCACCGGCAACCGGCCGGCCGAGCCCGGCAAGCCCGCCACGCCGGGCGGCTCCCTTCCGCCGAAGGTCGAGGCCTCGGCCAAGCCGGGTCAGCCCGGCGGCACGCCGGGTACGTTCGGCAAGAGTGAGCCGGGGAAAGGTGAGCCGGCAAAGGCAGAGCCGGTCACGGAAGGCACGAAGACGGACGCCGTGAAGACGGAAGCCGCCAAGGCCGCGATCCTCACGCCCGACGCTGGCAAAGCCGACACCGTCAAATCCGATGCTCTCAGAGCCGACGCCGTGAAGCCGGATGCCTCCAAGCCGGACCTGACCCGCCCCGATCCGCTCGCTGTCGGCGCCGCGAAGACCGAGACGATCAAGGCCGATGCGCCGAAGCCGGAGGCCCTCAGGCCCGATGCGTCGAAGGCTGACGCTGCCAGAACCGATGCTTCGAAGGCCGAGTCACCGAAGGCCGACGCCGGGAAATCCGAGTCGCCCCGCTCCGGCGGATTCGCGGGACCGCAGCCCGGCGCGCGTCCTGGCCAGTCCGTGACCGATGGCCCGATCATCGACCTGAAGGCCAAGCGCATGCCGGACCCCGTGCCACCGGCGAAGCCTGCCGGTGCTGCCGGTGCTGCCGCGGGAATGGCGAGCAAGCCGGCCGACGGCAAGACCTCTGATAGCAAGACGTCCGATTCCAAAACCGCTTCGGAGCTCCCGAAGGCGGGTGGTCCGACGACGCCCCGCATCACCCCAGCCGCCGCGGCTGCCCCGGCCGCTTCGTCCGGGGCCGGCTTCGGCTCCCTCGTCACCGCCGGCCTCCTCGGCGGCGTGGTGGGGGCCGGCCTCCTGTTCGGCGTCGCGCGCAGCGGCCTGATGGCCCCGGGCGAGGATGCCCGCATCACCGCCCTCGACCAGCGGATCGCCGCCCTCGCCCCGAAGGATGCGGTGGCCGGCCTGGACAAGCGGATCACCGCGAACGAGGCCGCCCTCAAGGCCGTTCCGGAGGCGGTGTCGACGGCGCGCCAGGCCCTCGAGAAGGCGATCGCGGCCCAGGGCGGTGCGCCGGCTCAGGCCGAGGGAGCGCCCGCTGCGGCGGCGGCCCCGGCCGCCGTGCCGGCCGATCTCGTCGCCCGCCTCGACGCCCTGGACCAGCGCGTCTCGGCGCTCCAGGAAGAACCGGGCCGCGACCAGGGCGGCGACGCCCGGATGGCGGTGACCCAATCCGCGGGACCGCAGTTCGCCGCGCTGGAACAGCGCCTGAAGGCCATCGAGAGCAAGGTCGAGTCCGCGCCGAAGCCCGCCGCGCAGCCCGATCTCGCCCCGAAGCTCGCCGCCCTCCAGGGCGACGTCGAGGCCAAGACCAAGGCCAATGCCGAGGCCGCCCAGGCGCTGAGCCAGAAGGTGGCCGCCCTGCAGCAGTCGCTGGAGGCTCGCGTCCAGGCCGCCACCGAGGCGGTCCAGGCCGCGACCCAGGCGAGCGAGAAGGTCGTCGACGCGAACAAGACCCAGGCGGCCGAGGCGGCCAAGGCGGTGGAGCGCCAGCTCCAGGCCCAGGCCGACAAGATCGCCGGCCTCGACAAGGCCGTCTCAGAGCGGGCCGAGACCGCGACCCTGCAGGCCGCCCTGCGCGTCGTGTCGGCCGACCGGATCGTCACCGCCCTCAACACCGGCGCCCCCTACGCGGATGCCCTCTCGGCCCTGCGCGGGCTGGAGCCGGGCGACCCGGCCCGCCTCACGGCGGTGGCGGCCTTCGCCGACAAGGGGGCCCCGACCGCCCGCTCGCTCGCGGCCGAGTTCCGCCCCGTCGCCGAGCGAATCGCGGCGAAGCGCCGGGCGGCCCAGACCAAGGCCGTGGCCGAGACCGGCGACATCGGGACCAAGCTGATGAGCATGGCCGAGTCGATCGTCCAGGTCCGGCGCGTCGAGACCCCGGCCGCCGGCGGCACCCCCGGCGCGGCGGCCCCCGACACCGCCCCGAAGGTGCAGGACGCCCTCGACCGCGGCGCGATCAAGGAGGCCGCCGAGGCCTTCGCGGCGCTGCCCGAGGCGGACCGGGCCGAGGCCGGCGATTTCGGGACCAAGCTGGCCTCGCGCGTCGCCGCCGCCGACGCGGCCCAGGGCCTGCTCGCCGACGCCTTCAAGGGCCTGCCCGCAACCGGCGCCTCCCGTTGAGCGCGCGGCCGCGCGCCCTGTCCTCCGGCGGGATGCGCGGCCACCCGGATTTCGCGCGGGAGCGCCCAACGCTCCCGCCCCCGACTCTCGGTGTCGCCGGACCGGCCGACGCCACTCCCAGGAGTTTCTGATCCCATGTGGCGCGCCCTCGCCTTCCTGGCCCTTCTCGCGGTTGCCGCCTATGGCGCGACCTGGGTCGCCGACCATCCCGGCACCGTCACCATCGTGTGGAACGGCTACGAGGTGGCCACCAGCCTCGCCATCGGGCTGATCGGCGTCCTGATCGCCGCCATCCTGATCGGCTTCATCTGGGCCATCGTGCGGGGCTTCATCACCTTGCCGGAGACGCTGGTGCGCGGCTCGCGCGACCGGCGCCGGGCCAAGGGCTTCTCGGCCCTGTCCCGCGGCATGGTCGCCGTCGGGTCGGGCGATCCCCTCGCCGCCCGCCGCCACGCCAACGACGCCGAGCGCCTGCTCGGCGCCGAGCCGTTGACGCTGCTGCTCAAGGCCCAGGCCGCCCAGATCTCCGGCGACCGCGAGGCCGCCGAGCAGGCCTTCCAGCGCATGGTCAACGACCCCGAGACCCGCGTGCTCGGCCTGCGCGGCCTGTTCGTCGAGGCCCGCCGCCGCGAGGACGACGCCTCCGCCCGCGCCTACGCCGCCGAAGCCGCCCGCCTGGCCCCCAGCGTCACCTGGGCCAACGAGGCCGTCCTGGAGGCGCAATGCGCCGACGGCGACTGGAGCGGGGCCAACGAGACCGTGGAGCGCCGTGCCTCCCTGGGCCTCATCGACAAGTCGACCGCCCGGCGCCAGCGCGCCGTCCTGCTCACCGCCGCCGCGCAGGAGCGCGAGGCCGGCGAACCGGAGGCCGCCACCGAGCGCGTGCTCAAGGCGGTCAAGCTCGCCCCCGACCTCGTCCCGGCCGCGGTGCTCGCCGCGCGCCTGATGGTGCGCCGGGGCGACCTGCGGAAGGGCGCCAAGATCATCGAGGCCGCCTGGCGCGCCGGGCCGCACCCGGACCTCGCCAAGACCTACCTGAACCTGCGCACCGGCGATTCCGTGCGCGACCGCATGGCCCGCGCCGAGACCCTGGCCAAGATCTCGTCCTGGCACCCGGAGGCCCGCCTCGCCATGGCGCAGGCGGCCTACGAGGCCCGCGAGTTCGGCCAGGCCCGCGAAGCCCTGTCGCCCCTCCTCGCCGACCGGCCCACGGTCCGCGCCTGCCTGACCATGGCCCGCATCGAGGAGGCCGAGCACGGCGCCGGTTCGGGCCGGACCCGCGAATGGCTCTCCCGCGCCGCGCACGCCCCGCGCGATCCGCTCTGGATCGCCGACGGCGTCGCGTCCGAGACCTGGGCGCCCGTTTCGCCGGTGAGCGGCCGCCTGGACGCCTTCGTCTGGAAGACGCCGACCGAGCTGATCGCCGGCCCCGAGGCGCCGCACGACGAGGACGCAACGGCCCCCGAGGGCGTCCTCGCGGCCCCGATGCCGGCCGCTCCGGCGGCGTCCTCGCCGAAGCCGATGCCGGTGGCCTCGCCGAAGGCGGATGGTGCGGCCGAACCCAAGCCCGCGACGGTGCTGTTCCCGTCCGCCGCCAAGGAGACGGCGCCGGTGGCCGCCGGGATGGCGGCCGCGGCCGCGCACCCCGCGTCGGGTTCCACCTCGGTCGGCCCGTCCCCGGCCGCGGCCTCGGGTCCGCTCTCCGCCAAGTCGCCGACCCCGGTGGTGTTTCCCCCGCCGAAGGCCGGCGACACCCAGCCCCGCCGCGCCGGCTGACGGCGACCCCGGTCGCGCCGCCGGGCTCGGGGCCAGCATGGCGCATGCAGGGACGGTCCCAAGCGACCGTCCTTAAAGGTCGGTTCACGCAATTCCGCTAATCCTCTCGATCAGCGAGTTCTGCGTAACCGAAGTGCCATGTCCCCATCTTTCGACGATGCGCCGGACCTCTCCGGCCTGATCGAGTTGTCGCGTCTCGACAGCCTCGATCTGAAACCCGTCATCCTTCGGGTGCAGACGGATCACTTTCTCTCGGCCACGGTCCGGGACCGGAAGACCGTGGCGGCCTTCGCCTCCCTGGCCGGAGGACTGATCCCGATCGTCGACGCCGAGACCGCCGAGATCGTCGCCCGCAAGCTCGCGCCCTTTCCCGACACGCCGCCCGCCCTCCTCGCCGCCCTGGTGGAGCGTGGCGGCGGCGCCCGGGACGCCGTCCTCGCCCAGGCTCCCATCCTCACGCAGGCGATGATCCAGGCCGCCCTCGCCGAGGACGCCGATCTCGGCCCCGCCATCGCCAGCCGGCACGATCTCAGCCGCGCCACCATCCTGGACCTGATCGGCCGCGAGAATCCCGGCATCGACCGGGCGCTGGCCGCCAATCCGGCCGCCACCCTTCAGGGCGAGTTGCTGGCCCGCCTCGTCGCCCGCGCGCGCAAGCAGCCGGACCTCGGCCGGACGCTCCTCGCCCGCCACGACCTCGCCCATGCCGACGTGGCGCCGCTGTTCCTGCTGGCGGACGAGACCCGCCGCGAGGCGATCGGCCACGCGATGATGGCGACGGCGGCCCTGCGGCCGAATCCGCCGGCACCGCGCGAGGCCGGCGCCGTGCTCACCGGCTTCTCCGCCCGGGGCGACGTGGCCGGGTTCGTGGCCGCCCTCACCGAGATGCTGGGCCTGCCCAAGGGCTTCCTCGCCACCACCCCCGATCCCTCGCTGCGCTACGAGCTGCTGACGGTCGCCCTGCGCGCCGCCGGCCTGCACGAGGAGGAGGCGGTCTACATCTACCTCACCCTGAACGAGACCGTGGCGCAGTCGGTCGACCGCGTGTTCAGCCTGGTCAAGCTGTTCCGGACCCTCCCGCGGGTCGCCGCGCGCGACCTCCTGGCCGCGATCCTGGCCTGGACCCCGCCGGAGCGGGCCTCGCAGGCGGGTCACCAGCCCTACCATGCCCCGGACGCCCAGCGCCCCCGGGCGCAGGCCACGGCCAGCGAGCGCCCGCCCCTGCGCACGCCCCTGCCCAGCCGGCAGCGCCAGGCGACCTGATCCGGCCCCGCGAAGCCCGCGCGGGACGCCGCCTATTCGGCGAGATCGAGGCGGTGGCGTCCGGCGCGATCGTCGATCTCGACGATCCAGAGATCGTCGTCGAAGCGCAGCTCCTTGCCGAGGCGCACCTCCACGTCGGCGGGCGGGGCCTCGCTGAGCAGGGCCACGAAGCGGCGGTCGCCGTGGGACTCGGTGTCCACGAGGGATTGCGGGGCCGGGCCGTAGAGATCGGCCCGGCCGTCGAGGCGATCCACCTTCACGAAGATCGCCCCCGCCTCGGGGGAACCGCGGCGGCGCTGCACCGCGGCGATGCCCTCGATGTCGAGGCGGCGAAGATGGGCGGAAACCCAGAAATCCGAGCGCAGGCGTGCCATGTGCCGGTCTATAGCACGCCGCCCCGCCGGATCAGCCCCGGGCGGCGCCCGCCCGGGTGGCGAGCTCGCGGAAGGTCCGCGGCGAGGGCTCGCCCTTCACCGGAAGCTTGCGGTCCCGCTCGAATTTCTCGATCGCCGCCCGGGTGCTGGCGCCCATCAGGCCGTCGGCCTTCAGCGGCCCGTAGCCGAGCTTGACCAGGGCGCGCTGGGCCTGGGCGATGGAGAGGCCGCCGAGGGTCGCCACCGAGGCGGTGGTCTCCGCCCCCGCCGGCTCGCCGGCCCGGATGATCTCGCCGATGCCGTCCCGCGGCGCGCGCGCCGCCTCGGCCCGGGACGGCTCCACCTTCGAGGACTCGGGCTTGCTGGACACCTCGGGTTTACCGGACGGGTCGGATTTGCCCGCCTCCGCCTTCGCGACCACGGGGGCCGCGGGCTTCGGGACCTCGGCCGCCCGGGCGAGGGCCGGCTTGGCGGGGAGCTTGGGGAAGATCGGCGCGGGATGGCGGCCCATCTGGTAGCCGAGCGCGTTCAGGCAGATCATCGACACGGCGCCGAGGACGACGGCGACCCCGAGGGCCTCGCCGGGATGGCGCAGGACGGCGCGGCCCGCGCCTCCCGCCAGCGCCCCGAACCCCGCCAAGCCGCCGAGCCCGGCGAAGCGGCCGGGGGCCGGCCGTCGCCGGGCAGCGGGCCGGGCCTCGCGGCCACGGGACGGAACGACGATCTCTCGCTGGTCGCGGCGTGCTTGCGGCTCGCGCATTCGATCTCCTCAGGGCTGATCGCAACGGTGTCCGGGCCCCGCGCGAAGCGGGGCCCGGACGATCCGGTGCCGGCAGGATCGCGGCGCACTCATCCGGCGCGCCGCAGCGGAACGTAGCTCTCGCGCACCGTCTCGGGGCTCGATTCGAACAGGCCCATGGGCCGGCGCATCGGCACGGGACCGTCGTTCACGGCACCGACGAGGCTGCCGCCCGAAACCGACGGGCGCAGGCGGGTGCGGATCGGGGCCGCCGGGACGGCGCCGGTGCCGACCCGGCAGGCGCGCGGCAGGGTGACGATGATCGTGGTGCCCTCGCTCCGGGTGCTCTCGATGGTGATGGCCCCCCCGTGCAAGCCGACGAGGCCCTGCACCACCGAGAGGCCGAGGCCGGTACCCTCGTGGGTGCGCTCGTAGCCGCCGGCGCACTGGTAGAACGGGCTGCCGACGCGGGGCAGGTCGGCCTCGCTGATGCCGATGCCGGTATCGGCGACGATGAGGTCGAGGTGCTTGGCCGAACCGCGCAGGCCGACCTCCACCCGCCCGCCCCGCGGGGTGAACTTCACCGCGTTCGACAGGAGGTTGATGACCATCTGGCGGCAGGCGCGCAGGTCGGCGGTGATCTCCACCGGCGCGACGCTTGCGTCGCGCACCAGGGCGATGCCGGCCTGGTCGAACTTGAGCTGCATCAGGTTGCAGCAGGTCTGGATCAGGGCCGAGAGGTCGAAGGGCTCCGGGGCGTAGTCGAAATGGCCGCTCTGGATCCGCGACATGTCGAGGAGCGTGTTGACGACTTCCAGCAGGTGCTGGCCGGAATTCCGGATGATGCCGGCATATTCCCGGGTGCGCTCCGGATCGGTCGCCATCCCGCCCTCCCCCGAGAGTACCTCGGAGAAGCCGATGATGGCGTTGAGCGGCGTGCGCAGCTCGTGGCTGACATTGGCCAGGAAGCGGCTCTTGACCTCGTCCGCCCGCTCGGCTTCGGCGCGGGCCTGCTCCAGCTCCTCGGCATGGCGGCGGTGCTCGGTGACGTCGCGGGTCACCGCGACGACGCTGGATCGCGGGCGGCCGGGCGAGACCGTCTCCGCCGTCTGGGCGTCGATCCGGTGAATGCGCATCTCGGCGAAGATCACCTGCGGCGCGGTCTCGGCGCGGGCCGCGGCGCTGTCGAGGTGCAGGCGGAACTGGACCCGGGCCGGGCGGCCATGGGCGGCGACGTCGCTCAGCGCCTGCAGCAGCAGGGGGCGGTCGCCCACATGGACGCGCTCCAGCAGGCCGTGGCCGTGCAGGGAGGCCGGTTCGGCCCCGAGGAAGCGGGTGGCCGAGGCGCTGGCCTCGAGGACGCGGCCGTTGGGGTCGTGCCAGGTCACGAGGTCGTCGATGGCCGAGAGCAGCATGCGGTCGCGGCGCTCGTTGTCGCGCAGGCGGGCGAGCCAGCGGCCCTCGTGGCGGAAATGTTCGAGGGCCTGGGCCGCGATGTGCCCGATCGCCGTGATGGCGAAGACCGGCATCGCCAGGGCGCGCGACCACTCGGGCAGCGGGGTGCCCTCGGCGAGGGGCGGCAGCAGGGCCACCGCGAGGGCTCCCAGGGCCGCGATGATGGCGGCCGCCAGGGTGGCGCGCCGCGAGCCCGAGACCACGGCTTCGAGGGGGATCGCCACCAGCCAGATCGCGGCGGCGGAATTGGCGCCCCCCGTCATCATGGCGAGGCAGACCACCACGCCGGTCAGGCCCGCCGAGGAGATGGCGTGGGCGAGCCAGAGGATGCCGGTGCGGGACAGGAGGACGGCGGCGAAGACCGGCAGCATCAGGCTGGCGATGGCCAGGGCCTCGACGCCGGTGGGCACGCCGCGCAGCACGAGGTAGGGCGGCAGGCCCAGCATCATCATCAGGCCGGTGGCAAGGCGGGAGACCAGGAAGCGCTCGTGCCGGAAGCGCACGCCGCCATCCTCTTTCACCGACTCATGGACGAGCCCCGCGAGGCGGACATCGATGAGGGAAGCCAGGGCACCGTAGATACGCAATACCGACACGCACAGCGCGGATAGGGCCCGACGGCCATCCCCGACGCCCCTTGGCTCGACGAAAACTCGACTGAGGGCAACTTCGCAGAGCCGACTTAAGCGAGTCTTGCGCTAGACAGTCCGATTGTCTCCGCATGCTTTCCGGGACGTAACCATGACCGGTCCCTCCGAAAGACCTTTTCGGGCCACGACACGAAAAAGCCTCGAAGGACATCGGGATAAGCTTGTGTTCACCATTCCGGCGCTTTGCGGGCGGCGCGTCAGGGGGTCTTTACCGGTCGCGTCCGACGGTGTTCGCGCGCCGGCCGGGGCGCGTCCGGGACGAGACCCATGTCCTTCCTCATCCGTGCCGGTCTCGTGATCGGCGTCCTGTCCTGGCTGGCGCTTCAGCGCCAGGGCGAGCGCGCGCCCGCGCCACCGGCGGTGGCCGATGCGGCGGCGGCGGCCTGGGACGCGCTGCCCGCGCCCCTGCGCGATGCCGCCCTGCGCGAGGGCGCCGCGGAGATCGGGCGGCGGGCCTTCACCGCCTCGCCCGTCTCCCGCGACACCCTCTCGGACAGCGACAGAAAAGTCCCGTGGCGGGGCGCGCAAACCCACGCGGATCGCGCTACGCTGGCCCAACGCGGGGAACGCGGGCCCCCGTAAGGGGGTAGATGGTTCGCGACGCGGCGAGGGATCCAGCGGATGTTCGGCTACGGGATGGAATACGAGGGCGCCGCCTTCTGGCTGCCCGTGGTCTGGGCGGGCCTGCTGGCGCTCGCGGTGGCGATGTACGTCGTCATCGACGGCTTCGACCTCGGGGTCGGCATCCTGTTCACGGCGGCGCGGAAGGGCAATTGGCGCGACCGGATGATGCTCTCGGTCGCCCCGATCTGGGACGGCAACGAGACCTGGCTGGTGCTCGGCGGCGGGGGCCTGTTCGCGGTGTTCAGCGTCGCCTACGCCATCCTCCTGCCGGCGCTCTACATTCCGATCATCCTGATGCTGATCGCCCTGATCTTCCGCGGCGTCGCCTTCGAATTCCGGTTCAAGGCGGACCGCTCGCAGTTCATCTGGGACAACGCCTTCCACTACGGTTCGCTGCTGGCGACCTTCGCGCAGGGCATGGTGCTCGGTGCCTTCGTCCAGGGCTTCAAGGTCGAGGGCCGCGGCTTCGCCGGCGGCACCCTGGACTGGCTCACCCCCTTCAGCGTGCTCACCGGCATCGGCCTCGTCTGCGGCTACGGCCTCCTCGGCGCGACCTGGTGCGTGATGAAGACCTCGGGCGAGCTCGAGATCTGGGCCCGGCGCAAGAGCCTGCAGTTCCTGGCCGCCACCATCGTGTCGATGGCGGTGGTGAGCGCCTGGGTGCCGTTCCTCGGCCTCGACATCCAGTGGCGCTGGATCTCCTGGCCGAACATCCTCTACGTGGCGCCCGTTCCGGTGGTGACGGCCCTGGTGGCCTGGGGCATCTTCCAGGGCATCCGCGACGGCCGCCACGTGGCGCCGTTCCTCCTCACCATCGCGCTGTTCCTGCTCGGCTTCCTCGGCCTCGCCATCAGCCTGTTCCCCTACATCGTGCCGCCGCACTACACGATCTGGCAGGCGGCCAACGCGGTCAGCGCCCTGCAATTCGCCCTCGTCGGCTACGCCGTGGTGATGCCGCTGACCCTGGCCTATACCGGCTACGCCTACTGGGTCTTCCGCGGGAAGGTGGCGGAGGACATCGCATCCGGGGGCTACGGGCATTGAGCGGACGATCCTCCGGGGCCAAGGGCCGCCGGCTGCTCTGGTTCGTCGCCTTCTACGCCGCCAGCCTCGTGACCTTCACGGCGCTGGTCTATCTCCTGCGCGCCGTCGTGAAGGGGTGATCGGCCCGCCGAGTGCGCGGGCCGTTCGCGGGGAGACGCGCCGCCTTCACCCCCACAGGTCTGGTTCGGGCGGATGGATCAGGCTGCCCTCGAAGCGCAGGCCCGGCTCCCGGTCCCGGGCCAGGAGCAGCGGGCCGTCGAGGTCGACGTAGTCCGCGTGGTGGGCGAGCAGCATGGCGGGCGCCATGGCCAGGGAGGTGCCGACCATGCAGCCGATCATCAGCGAGAAGCCCCGCGCCCGCGCCTCGTGGGCCAGCATCACCGCCTCGGTGAGGCCGCCGGCCTTGTCGAGCTTGATGTTGATGGCATCGTAGCGCTGGCTGAGGGCGTCGAGGCCGGCCCGGTCGTGCAGGCTCTCGTCGGCGCAGATCGGGATCGGCCGGGCGATCTCGGCGAGGAGCGCGTCCTCGCCGGCGGGCAGCGGCTGCTCGATCAGGCCGACGCCCGCCGCGACGCAGGCCGCGAGGTTGGCCTCGATCGTCTCGGGGCGCCACGCCTCGTTGGCATCGACGATGAGGCGCGCATCCGGTGCGCCGCGCCGCACGGCGGCGATGCGCTCCGGGTCGCCGACGCCGCCGAGCTTTACCTTGAGCAGGGGCCGGTGCGCGGCCTGGCGGGCCGCCGCCTCCATGCTCTCCGGGTCCCCGAGGCTCAGGGTGTAGGCGGTGGTGGCGACCTGCGGTGCCGACAGGCCGGCGATCGCGAAGGCGGGGCGCCCGAGCTGCTTGGCCTCCAGGTCGAACAGGGCGCAATCGAGGGCGTTGCGGGCGGCCCCCGGCTTCATGCCGACCTGCAGGTCCGCCCGGGTCGCCCCCATGGCGATCGCCTCGGCGTGGTCCCGGATCAGCGCGACGACGCTCTCCACGGTCTCGCCGTAGCGGGCATAGGGCACGCACTCGCCGCGGCCGGCCCGGCCCTCCCCGTCGGAGACGGTGGCGACCACCACCACCGCCTCGGTGCGGCTGCCCCGCGCGATGGTGAAGGCCCCGGCGATCGGGAACGACTCGACCGCGACGTCGAGGTGCCGGGTCACGCGCTCGCCCCCGTGGCGGCGGGGGGAAACTCGGACACGATCCGGTCGACGATGGCCTCGACGCCGAAGCGGACCGGGTCGGTGGCCGGCAGGTCGTGGTCCCGGGCGAGGTCGGCGAGCAGCGTGCGGGCCGCCCCCTCCGCCAGGTCCTGCGTGTTGACGGCGATGCCCACCGGACGGATGTCCGGGTTGGTCAGACGGCCGAGCTGGACGGTGAGATCGATGACCTGCCGGATCGTCGGAAGCGAGTGCTCGACGCCGCGCATCGTCGTGCGGGTCGGCTCGTGGCAGACCACGAAGGCATCGGCCTGCGCCCCGTGCAGCAGCCCGAGGCTCACGCCGGCGAAGGAGGGGTGGAATAGCGAGCCCTGCCCTTCGAGCAGGTCCCAGTGGTCCGGCGCGGCGGCGGGGGCGATCCACTCGACGGCGCCGGAGATGAAGTCGGCCACCACCGCATCGATGGCGACGCCGCGCCCCGAGATGAAGACGCCGGTCTGGCCGGTGGCGCGGAAATCCGCGTCGAGGCCGCGCTCGCGCATGCCGCGCTCCAGGGCGAGCACGGTGTACTTCTTGCCCACCGAGCAGTCGGTGCCGACGCTGAGCAGGCGTCGGCCGGGCCGCTTGGTGCCCTTCCCGGTGGCGAAGGTCTCGGAGGTGTGGCGCACGTCGTGCAGCTGCCGCCCGTGGCGCTCGGCGGCCTCGGCGATGGCCGGCACCGCCCCGAGACGGGCATGCAGCCCGCTGGCGATGTCGAGCCCGGCCTCCAGGGCCGCCACCACCTCGGCGACCCAGTGCTCGGGGAGGACGCCGCCCGCATTGGCCACGCCGATCACCATCGTGCGGCAGCCCTTCGCCACGGCCTCGACCAGGGTGAGGTCCGGGATCCCGAGGTCGGCGGCGCAGCCGGGCAGGCGCAGCTGGCCGACGCACCATTCGGGACGCCAGTCCTTGATGCCGTAGGCGGTCTTGGCGGCGAGACGATCGGGCACGTCGCCGAGGAACATCAGGTAGGGCGTTTCGATCTGCATCGCGTCACTCATCGGCCGAGGATGGACACCTCGCCTTCTCCTATGCGCGAGGATCACGGCGCTGCCAAATCGTGCCCGCGATGGCCATTCGCCGGCAGAACGGGCTTGCGGGCGGACGCGATGTCGGGTGTGGTCCGGGGCGATAAGAGACGGATAAGATTCCGCCAAGAGGAAACGTTGCGCGCATGAAGATGTACGGCAATTGGCGCTCGGCCGCGGCGTTCCGGGTCCGGGTCGCCCTCAACCTCAAGGGCATCGCCTACGAGGAGGTCTTCCTGGACCTCGATGCCGGCGAGCAGTTCAAGCCGGACTTCCTGGCGATCAATCCGCAGGGGGCGGTGCCGGCGCTCTTCGACGGCGACGGGCCGCCGCTGATCCAGTCGCTCGCCATCCTCGACTATCTCGAAGACATCCATCCGGCCACCCCGCTGCTGCCGGGCGAGCCCCGCGCGCGGGCCCGCGCCCGTTCCCTGGCCCAGGTGGTCGCCTGCGACACCCATCCGCTCTACGTGCCGCGGGTGCGCAACTTCCTGATGGAACGCTACGACCTGCCGCGCGAGCGCATGCTCGACTTCGTGCGCCACTGGATGGCGACCGGCCTGAAGACCCTGGAGACGCGCCTCACCCAGGAGCCTGGGACCGGGCGCTACGCGCAGGGCGACGCGGTGAGCCACGCCGATCTCTGCCTAGTCAGCCTCTGGGTCGGCACCGGCATCTTCGGCGTCGACACGGGCCCCTTCCCGACGGTCCGCCGGATCGCCGAGGATTGCCTCGCCCAGGACGCCTTCGCCCGGGCCCATCCCCTGCGCCAGCCGGGCGCGCCGGCGTGACGGGAATGGCGGTCCACCGGCAATCCTTCTAAGCTGAACCCCTGGATGACGATGCGTCGCTCGCCGTGGGGGCACGCATCCGTACAATCGCGGCACACGAGGACCTGAGCGACATGGTACCGGGCGAAACCGAGGACAATCTGCATCGCATCGTGGTCGTCGGCGGCGGCGCGGCGGGCCTGCAGCTCGCCACGAAGCTGGGCGACAAGCTCGGTCGCACGCACAAGGCGCACGTCACCCTGGTCGACCGGGCGCGGACCCACATCTGGAAGCCGCTGCTGCACGAGGTCGCCGCCGGCAGCCTCGATGTCGGCCACCACGCGGTCGATTACCTCCACCATGCCCACCGGCATCATTTCCGCTACCGGATCGGCGAGATGACCGGCCTCGACCGGTCCAAGCGGGTGATTCACCTCGCGGCCAGCCACGACACCGAGGGCCGCGAGGTCACGCCGATCCGCGAGATCCCCTACGACACGCTGGTGATGGCGGTGGGCTCGACCACCAACGATTTCGGCACGCCCGGCGTGCAGGAGAACGCCATCGCCCTCGACACCCAGAGCCAGGCGGTGCGCTTCCACCAGCGCCTGGTGAACGGGATGCTGCGGGCCCACACCCAGCCGGGGCCGGTGCGGCCGGGCCAGCTCCACGTCACCGTGATCGGGGCCGGCGCCACCGGCACCGAGCTCGCCGCCGAACTCCACCGCACCACCCGCCACGTGGCGGCCACCGGCCTCGACCGCATCGACCCGGCCAAGGACTTGAAGATCACCCTGGTGGAGGCCGCGAGCCGCATCCTGCCGGCGGTGCCGGAGCGGATGTCCCGCGACGTCATGGAGCTCCTCGCCAAGATCGGCGTCGAGGTCCGCACCGGCGCCCGCGTCACCGAGGTCCGGCCCGACGGGGTCCAGCTCGCCGATGGCGGCTTCATCCCCTCCGAACTGGTGGTCTGGGCCGCCGGCGTGAAGGCGCCGCCGTTCCTGCACGAAATCGGCGGCCTCGAGACCACGCGCAACAACCAGCTCGTGGTGACCCCGACCCTGCAGACCACCCGCGACCCGGACATCTTCGCGATGGGCGACTGCGCCTATCTCGTGGAGAAGGGCTCGGATACCCCGATCCCGCCCCGGGCGCAGGCGGCCCACCAGCAGGCCTCGCACCTCATCAAGATCATCCCCGACAAGATGGCCGGCAAGCCGCTGAAAGCCTTCAAGTACCGCGACTTCGGCTCGCTGGTCTCGCTGGGCGAATACTCGACGGTCGGCAGCCTGATGGGGTTCATCAAGGGCAAGAACATGTTCATCGCCGGGCTGTTCGCGCGGATGATGTACCGCTCGCTGTACAAGATGCACGAGCAGGCCCTGCACGGCACCGTGAAGACGACCCTGGACGCGGTCGCCCGGGCGCTGACCCGGCGCACCGAGTCGCGCGTGAAGCTGCACTGAGCACAACCGGAACCCGATCGGCATGTTTCTCGACATCGTGAAAGCGGTCCAGCAGCGCAATCCGGCGCTCGGCTCCTACGTCCTCGTGCTGCGCGGCGACGCGCGGGCGCGCGACCCGGCCGATCCGAGCCGGCTCTCCCCGGAGGCCGAAGCCTGGCTCGCCGAGCACGCGCCGGGCGCCCGGTTCTCCGAGGAGAAGGTGCTGCTGGCGCCCTATCCCGGCGCGATGCCGGCCGACCGGGCGGTCACCGTCCTGGCCTTCGCGGATGCCCGCCACCTCGCGGCCTTCGCAACGGCCTGGACGGCCGATCCGGAACCGGAGGAGCCCGAGGCATCGGAGCCCGCGGGGGGCTGAGCCCCCGCCCGCGCCCAGTCGCGTCAGCCCCGCGACCCGCCCGCGCGCCAGCGCAGGCGGGCGGCTTCCAGGCCCCAAATCATGCCCAGCATCATGTAGACGTGGCGCCACTTCTCGATGTCGATCTGGAGAGCCTGCAGGAAGAACATCAGCAGGGCCGGCCAGACGATCTGGGCGTGGCGGCGATAGGGCGTGTCGTGGCGCATCAGCCGGAAGCCGACCACGCTCGTCGTCAGCACGAGGCCGACGAAGGCGACGCCGGCGAGCCAGCCGCCATTGGCGATGCTGCCGATATAGGTGTTGTGCGGCTCCAGGGCGAAGATCAGGCGCCAGCGCAGGGGACCCATGCCGAGGGGCTCGTCCACCAGCATGTTCAGGCCGCGCAGCTGGTTGCCGAAGCGCCCGGTCTCGCCGGTGTCGTAGTCCTGCGTGACCGCGGCGCGCTGGGAGAACATCTCCGCGGTGTCGCCGATCGAGAGCAGGCCGACGATGGCGACCGTGGTGGCGACGAGGGCCAGCACCGTCAGGGTGACGATGCGGCGGCGCAGGCGCGCCGAGGGGCTGGTGGTGTAGACGCTGCCGACCATCACGGCGACGGCGATGAGCGAGCCCGCCCAGGAACCGCGCGAGAACGACAGGAAGATGCCCGCCACGATCACCATGAGGATCGCCGACGAGAGGACCGGCCGCCGGCTGGTACCGAGGAGGAGGCCGTGCATCAGGTAGAGGGCGCCCAGGGTGAGGAACGAACCGAAGACGTTCGGATCCTGGAAGGTGCCCGAGGCGCGGCCGTACTTGTAGAATAGGTCCTCGGTCGGGATGTATCCGAAGTAGCCGACGATGCCGAAGGCGCTGGACAACAGGCAGCTCGCCACGAAGGTCTTGAGCGCCAGCTCCATCCGCGCCTGCGTGTCGTCGGAGAACAGCATCGCGAAGAACACGCCCGTGATGGCGAGGTAGGCGAGCTGGATCGTCCAGGTGACCGACAGGGGCTGGTCGACATAGGGCATCAGCGCCACCGTGATCGCGCCGACATAGAGGATCAGCAGCCCGAGCAGCGGCACCATGCCCCGGTGTAGGCGCAGGCCGAGGCAGAGCCAGAGCACGATGGTGGGGATCGCCACCACGTCGTAGGGCGAGGTGTCCGAGAAGGCGAAGCAGGCGAAGAAGATGAAGGCGACGAGGAGCAGCATCGCCAGGCGTCGGAGCACCTTCAGGACGGGGATGTGGGCCCAGGCTCCCGCCTGCCAGCGCGACGCGCCGGGTGCCATCGTGGACGCCATGCACTCAACCCATCCCCGCGCCGCCGACAGGGCGGGACCGCGCTACACCCGCAGGATGGGACGCCAGAATGATTGAGAATTTGGATCGCGATTCCGCGCCCGGCCGGCCTCAGGGCAGCGCGCGCACCAGATTCCGGAACTGATCCCCACGATCCTCGAAACTCCGGAACTGGTCGTAGGAGGCGCAGGCCGGCGAGAGCAGCACCACGGGCTCGGCCGCCTCCGACGCGGCGGCGGCCTCGGCCGCCCGGGCGGTGGCGACCGCGAGGGTGCCGCAGGCCGTGTAGGGCACCCGGCCCTCCAGGGTGGCGGCGAAGGCGTCGCTCGCCGCACCGATCAGGTAGGCGTGGGCGACGCGATCGAAGAGGGGCGCCAGGGGGGCGATGCCGCCCTCCTTGGCCTTGCCGCCGAGGATCCAGTGAACGTCGCGGAAGGCGGTGAGCGCCTTCTCGGTGGAATCGGCGTTGGTGGCCTTCGAGTCGTTGACGAAGAGCACGCGTCCGCGCCGGCCGACGGCTTCCATCCGGTGCGGCAGGCCGGGGAAGCTGCGCAGGCCGGCGACGAGTTCGGCGTCATCGATCCCGAGGGCGCGGACGCAGGCCGCGGCCACCGCCGCGTTCTGCCAGTTGTGCGCCCCGCGCAGCGACCCGATCCCGCCGAGATCGGCGAGGGGCGTGCCGTCGGCGTCGAACACCGTCCCGTCGCGGGCGGACAGGCCGTCGAAGCCCGCCTCGGGCGTTCCCACGTGGATGCGCACGAGGGGACCGACGCGGTCCTCGGCGATGGCGCGGCTGAGGTCGTCGTCGACGCCGACGATGGCGCATTCCGCGCCCGCCACCAGCCGCGCCTTGATGGCGGCGTAGGCGTCCAGCGTGCCGTGGCGGTCGAGGTGGTCCGGCGTGATGTTGAGGAGGATGCCGAGGCTCGGGTCGAGGCTCGGCGTCAGGTCGATCTGGAACGACGACAGTTCGATCACGTGGATGCGGTCCGGCGCCGGCGGCGCCAGCGACAGGATCGCGGTGCCGATGTTGCCGCCCATCTGCACGTCGCGCCCGGCGGAGGCGAGGATGTGGGCGATCAGCGCCGTGGTGGTCGACTTGCCGTTGGTGCCCGTGATGGCGACGAAGGGCGCGCCCGGTGCGCGCGCCCGGCGCTCCCGGCAGAACAGCTCGATGTCGCCGATCACCGGGATGCCGGCCGCGCCGGCCTTCTCCACCGTCCAGTGCGGCGCCGGGTGGGTCAGGGGCACGCCGGGGGCGAGGATGAGGGCCGAGAAGCCGCTCCAGTCCGCCTCATTCAGGTCGAAGACGGTGATGCCCTGGTCGCGGGCGCGGCCCGTGCTCTCCGGGGAATCGTCCCAGGCCAGCACGTCGGCGCCCCCGGCGATCAGCGCCCGGACGGTGGCGAGGCCGGAGCCGCCGAGGCCGAACAGGGCGACCTTCTGGCCGGCGAAGGTGGTGACGGGCGTCATGCGGATCAGCGCAGCTTCAGGGTGGCGAGGCCGGCCAAGGCCAGGATCACGGCGATGATCCAGAAGCGGATCACGACCTGCGGCTCCTTCCAGCCCTTCTGCTCGAAATGGTGGTGGATCGGCGCCATGCGGAAGACCCGCTTGCCCGTGAGCTTGAACGACGCGACCTGGATGATGACCGACATCATCTCCAGCACGAACAGGCCGCCCACGATGGCCAGGACGATCTCGTGCTTGGTCGCCACCGCGATGGTGCCGAGGAGACCGCCCAGCGCCAGGGACCCGGTATCGCCCATGAAGACCTGGGCGGGGGGCGCGTTGAACCAGAGGAAGCCCAGCCCCGCCCCGATCACCGCGCCGCAGACCACCGCGAGCTCGCCGGTGTCGCGGACGTAGTTCACCTGGAGGTAGCCCGCCGTGAAGACGTTGCCGACGAGGTAGGCGATGACGCCGAAGGTGCCGCAGGCGATCATCACCGGCACGATGGCGAGGCCGTCGAGGCCGTCGGTCATGTTCACCGAATTGCCGGCCCCGACGATCACGAAGGCGGCGAACAGAACGTAGAACCAGCCGAGGTTCAGGAGCGCGTCCTTGAAGATCGGGAAGGCGAGCTGGTTCTGCAGGGTCGGAGGCGAGTAGACCGCGATCAGCACGCAGGCCGCGATGGCGATGCAGGCTTCCAGCAGCAGGCGGAACTTGCCCGAGAAGCCCTTGTGCGACTGCTTCGTCACCTTGAGGTAGTCGTCGTAGAAGCCGATCGCGCCGAAGCCCAGCGTCACCGCCAGGGTGACCCAGACGTAGTGGTTGCGCGGGTTGGCCCAGAGCAGGATCGCCACCACGCAGCCGGCCAGGATCATCAGGCCGCCCATGGTCGGGGTGCCCCGCTTCGTCAGCAGGTGCGACTGGGGGCCGTCCTCACGGATCGGCTGGCCCTTGCCCTGGCGCAGGCGCAGCGAGGAGATGATCAGCGGCCCGAACCAGAACACGAACAGGCCCGCCGTGAACAGCGCGCCGCCGGTGCGGAAGGTGATGTAGCGGAAGACGTTGAGGGCGGAGACGGTGCCGCTCAAGTCCGACAGGAGATACAGCATCCAGCACCCGGCCGTGGTTCGATTCGGAATCGGCCGGAGACCGGGGGCGCGCCGCGCCCCCTCCCCGGCCGTGATGACGGTCGCCTCAGCGCGCGACGGCGTGCGGCGGTTCGGCTTGGGCGTTCGCGTAACGGGCTTTGAGCGCTTCCACAATCCGGCCCATGCGGATGCTGTTCGAGCCCTTCACCATCACGGCGTCTCCGGGACGGAGCGCGGAGAGCACGGGCTCGAGGAGGTCGGACGAGGTCGCCGCGCAGGCGCCGCGCCGGCTCACCGGCAGGGCCTCGAACAGGTTTCGCATCAGCGGGCCGGCCGTGAAGACGAGGTCGACCTTCGCCGTCTCCACCGGTCCGGCGAGGTCGCGGTGATGGGCCTCGCCCTCGGGCCCGAGTTCGAGCATGTCGCCCAGCACCGCGATGCGGCGCCCGCGCGGGCCGGTCTCGATGCCGGCGAGCGTCGCCAGGGCGGCGCGGATGGAGGCCGGGTTGGCGTTGTAGCTCTCGTCGACCAGGAAGGCCTCGCCCGCCCCGATCGCCAGGGCGGTGCGCTCGCCGCGGCCGACGGGCGGGCGCAGGGCCGCCAGCGACAGGGCCGCGCGGGCGAGGTCCGCCCCGAGCGCATGCACCACCGCCATCACGCCGAGGGAATTCATGGCCGTGTGCCGGCCCGGCGTGCCGAGCTGGTAGGTCACCGGGATGCCCATCACCACCGCATCCACCACCGAGAGGTCGGGGCGCAGGACGATGCGCTGCGCGCGGACATCCGCCTCCGGGTGCTCGCCGAAGCTGACGACCCGGCCTGCCCGCGAGGCCAGGGCATGGGCGAGGAGGCGGGCATAGTGGGGGTTGTCGCGGTTGAGGATCGCGGTGCCGCCGGCCTTCAGGCCCGAGAAGATCTCGCCCTTGGCGTCGGCGATGGCCGACACGGAGGCGAAGTGCTCGATATGGACGGGCTCGACCGTCGTGATCAGGGCGATGTCGGGCTGCACCATCGCGGTGAGCGGCACGATCTCGCCCCCGTGGTTCATGCCGATCTCGAACACGCCGAACTGCGTCTGGGCCGGCATCCGCGCCAGGGTCAGGGGGACGCCCCAGTGGTTGTTGTAGGAGGCGATGGAGGCGTGGGTCGCCCCCTGCGCGGACAGGACGTGGCGCAGGGCCTCCTTGGTGCCGGTCTTGCCGACCGACCCCGTCACCGCGACGATGCCCGCGTCAGTTCGGGCGCGGGCCGCGGCGCCGAGCGCCCGCATGGCGTCGAGGACCGGGTCCTCGCCCGCCCCCGCCACCGCCAGGACCGGCCCGGCTTCGGCGAAGGCCTGCGCCCGGTCGGCGGCGACCACGGCCGCGCCGGCACCCCGCGCCAGGGCGGCCGCGACGAAGTCGTGCCCGTCCCGGGCCTCGCCCCGGATGGCGAAGAACAGGTCGCCCGGCTCCAGCGTGCGGGTGTCGATCGAGGCGCCGGTGATCGGCCTGCGCGCGCCCAGGAGGGTGCCGCCGGTGGCGGCCTCCAGGGCTTCGCCGCTCCAGAGCGGGGCCGTGCCGGGCGGGGTCATTTGGGTCATGCTGAGCGTTCCGCGATCGCAGCCCGGAGGACGTCGTGGTCCGAGAAGGGCAGAACCTGTGACCCCACGATCTGGCCGGTTTCATGGCCCTTGCCGGCCACCACGAGGACGTCGCCGGGCTCCAGGGCCCGCACGGCGGTACGGATCGCCTCGGCCCGGTCGCCGATCTCGACGGCGCCCGGGGCGGCGGCCAGGATCGCGGCGCGGATCGCCGCCGGGTCCTCGCTGCGCGGATTGTCGTCGGTGACGATGACGACGTCCGCCTTGTCCGCCGCGATGGCGCCCATGATCGGGCGCTTGCCGGTGTCGCGGTCGCCGCCGCAGCCGAAGACGAGGCGCAGGCGCCCGGTCGCGAAGGGGCGCAGGGCGGTCAGCACGCCCTCGAGGGCCTCCGGCTTGTGGGCGTAATCCACGAGGCACAGGCCGCCATTGGCCTCGCCGATTCGCTCCATCCGGCCCGGCACGCCGGTGAGGTGGTCGAGGGCGGCGATGACGCCCGCGGGGTTGGCCCGGCCGGCGGGGGTCGCCAGGACGAGGCCGGCGGCGAGCAGCGCGTTCTCCACCTGGAAGCCGCCGACCAGCGGCAGGCGCACGGCGTAGTCCTGCAGCCGGCCCGAGGGACCGGGCGCCTGCAGGGCGAGGTGCTGGTGGAAGCCCTCGGTGCGCGCGGAGACCAGCCGCACCGTGTCGCCCTTCGACCCCGTGGTGTGGACGTCGAGGCCGCGGGCGGCGGCCGCCGCCACCACGACGTCGGCATAGGCGCCGTCGAGGTTGATCACCGCCGGGATGCTAGGCTGCGCCAGGGTCGTGAACAGCCGCAGCTTGGCCGCCAGGTAATCGTCCATGGTGGCGTGGTAGTCGAGGTGGTCGCGCCCGAGATTGGTGTAGCCCACCGCGGCGAGCTCGACCCCGTCGAGGCGGCGCTGCTCGATCCCGTGGGAGGAGGCCTCCATGGCGAGGTAGGCGATGCCGTCTTCGGCCAGCCGCGCCAGGGTGGCGTGCAGGGTCACGGGGTCGGGGGTGGTCAGGGAGCCGTAGGTGGCGCCCCGGTTGGTGACGATGCCCACCGTGCCGAGGCTCGCGGCCTCGGCGCCTAGGCGGGCCAGGATCTGGCGCACGAAATCCGTGACCGAGCTCTTCCCGCTCGTCCCCGTCACCGCCACCACCTGGGCCGGCTGCCGGCCCGAGAAGGCCCGGGCCGCGCAGGCGAGGCTGCGGCGCACGTCCGCCACGGCGACGTAGGGCACGCGCCCGTCGAGCCCCTTCGGCCGCGCGCCCTCGCTCACCACCGCCACGGCGCCGGCGGTCGCGGCGTCCGCGGCGAAGCGGCGGCCATCCGCGACGGTGCCGGGCACGGCGACGAAGACGAAGCCCGGCGCGACCTTGCGGGAGTCCGCCGTGAGCCCCGCGACCGGCAAGCCGGCGAGGCCGGCCTCCGCCTCGGGAAAGAGCCCGCCGAGGGTCGGCCCGCTCATCGCCCGTCCACCTGCGTGGCGTGGTAGGCGCCGAGCTTCACCATGAGGGGGAAGGGCTTCGCCGGCGGATCGAATTGCGGCGGCAGGCCCAGGATGGGCGCGACCCGCTCGATCGTCCGGCCGGTGACGACGCCGGAATTCCAGGCCGCCGTGGCGTAGCCGCCGGATTCCGGCAGGCCCTGCGGCTCGTCCATGATGGTGACGAAGAGGTATTTCGGGTTGTTCATGGGGGCGGCGGCCATGAAGGTCGTGAACAGGCGGTTCTTCACGTAGCGGCCGTGGATCACCTTCTCGGCGGTTCCGGTCTTGCCGCCCACGAAGTAGTACGGGATCGCGGCCTTCTTGGCCGAGCCCTCGACGGCGTTGAGGCGCATGATGAAGCGCATGGCCTCGCTGGTCTCGGGCTTGAGCACCCGGGTGGCCTTGGCCATCGCCGCCTCGGGCGTGGTCTTGAGGAAGGTCGGGGTCATCAGGAAGCCGCCATTGGCGATGGCCGCCACCGCCGCGGTCGCCTGGATCGGCGCCACCGCGAGGCCGTGGCCGAACGCGATGGTGATGGTGTTGATCTCGGTCCAGCGCGGCGGCACCAGGGGTTCGGCGCTCTCGGGCAGCTCCGTCCGCATGCGGTCGGTCAGGCCCATCTTCTTCAGAAAGGCCTTGTGGCCGGGCACGCCGATGCCGAGGGCCATCTTGGCCGAGCCGATGTTGGACGAGTGCGTGAACACCTCCGGCATGGTGATGACCCGGTTGGTGCCGTGATATTCGTGGATCTTCTGGCGGCCCCAGTTCAGCACGCCGCCGCGGGTGTCGAAGGTCGAGTTGACGTTGTACTTGCCGGAATCGAGCGCCATCGCCAGGGTCATCGCCTTGAAGGTCGAGCCCATCTCGTAGACGCCGACGTTCATGCGGTTGATGCGGTCGGGGTTGAGCGCATCGGCCGGGTCGTTCGGGTCGAAGTCCGGCAGGGAGGCGAGCGCGATGACCTCGCCGGTCTGGACGTCGAGGATCATGCCGGCGGCGGCCTTGGCCTTGAAGTGCTCCAGGCCCCAGGCGAGCTCGTCCCGCACGGCGAACTGCGCGCGCAGGTCGATGGAGAGCTGGATCGGCGCGAGGTCGGTCTGCTTGGCCACGAGGCCGAAATCGTTGAGGGCCTTGTTGCCCTGGTTGTCGATGTACTTCTCGATGCCCGCGATGCCGATGTTGTCGAGGTTGGTCACGCCGAGGATGTGGGCCGCGGCCACGCCGTTCGGGTAGACGCGCTTGTGGTCGGGCAGGAAGCCGATGCCCGGGATGCCGAGGCGGTGGACCTCGGCCTGCTGCTTCGGCGTGATCTCGCGCTTGACCCAGACGAAGCCCTTCTTGGTGGAGAGCTTGGCGCGCAGTTCGGTGGCGTTGATCTGCGGCAGCACGGCGGTGAGGAGTTCGACCGCCTCGTCCTTGTCGTAGATGTTGCGCGGCTCGGCGAAGATCGAGACCGTGCGGATGTCGGTGGCGAGGATCTCGCCGTTGCGGTCGACGATGTCGGGCCGGATCGCCGTAGTGGCGGCGGCCGCGATCCGGCGGTCGCCGTTGTCGGCCTCCGGGAAGGCCGCCCCGAGGATCAGGCGGCCGGCGATGGTGCCGAACACCAGTGTGAAGGCGAGGCCCACGAGGCCGACGCGGGTGTAGGAGCGCTCGATGGCGAGGTGGAACATCGCCCGCGCGTTACGGATGACCCAGGCGCGCCGCGACACGGGCGGTGGCGCGAGGCCCTCGGCGGCCGGCTCCAGCCGCGTCCGCTCGACGGGCATCGCGTCCGGCGCCGCGACGGCAGTGGGCTCGGCCGGCGCGGGGGTCGACGCGGCGGCGGAATCGGCGTCTCGGCCGGGCGGCGGGACTTCGGACACGGGCACTACCTCGAAGTCGTGGTCGGGGTTCTGGTCGTGGTGGTGCGCGGCGTGATGCTGCCGGTGGTGCGCGGCTCGTCGCCGCCGCGGCCCGCCACCGGCTTCTCCTTCGGCGTCGCGGTGGCGGCCAGCAGCCGGCCGATCTCGTCGCCGCGGTCGGGCCGCGCCGGCAGGTCGGCGAGGCGGCCGAGATGGGCGGTGCCGATGGGCTCGAGGGCGAGGTAGCGGTCCACCGCCGCCTGGAGCCGGTCGGGCCGGGTCAGGAGCTGCCACTCGGCGCGCAGCACCGCGATGGCCTGGCGCTCCTTCTTGAGCTGGGTCTGGGCCTTCGAGACCTGCCCGGCCTGGTAGAGCGTGTCGTACTTGATCGAGTAGGCGTAGATCGCCGAGCCGATCAGGCCGAGCACCGCGATCAGGTTGAGCAAACGGATCACCGGCGTGCTCCTCCGCTCCGACCGGTCCGCGCGGGCAGCGCGGCCAGGGTCTCGATGGCGGCCAGGGGGGCGGGCACGGGGGCGTCCGTGCGTTCCACCGCGCGCAGCTTGGCCGAGCGGGCACGGGGATTGGCGGCGGTCTCGGCCTCGGTCGGCAGCACCGGACCCTTGGTCACGGCCGCGAAGCTGCGGGGGGCCGGCGCTTCCAGGCTCGGCAGGTGGCGGGAGGCCTGGGCCGCCCGGCCGCTGCGGGCCGAGAAGAACTGCTTCACGATCCGGTCCTCCAGCGAATGGAAGGTCACCACCGCGAGGCGGCCGCCGGGCCGCAGGATGCGCTCGGCGGCGTGGAGCGCCTGCACGAGCTCGCCGAGCTCGTCGTTGACCGCGATGCGCAGGCCCTGGAAGGTCCGGGTCGCCGGGTGGATGCCGCTGGCGGGATCCGCCCAGACCACGCTGGCGACGATGTCGGCCAGGGCCGCGGTGGTCTCGATGCGGCCCCTGCGGCGCGCCTCGATGATCGCCCGGGCGACGGCGCGGGAGCGGCGCTCCTCGCCGTAGTGGAAGATGATGTCGGCGAGGTCGGCTTCCTCGGACTCGTTGACGAGGTCGGCGGCACTCGGCCCGGCGCGCTCCATGCGCATGTCGAGGGGGCCGTCGTTGCGGAAGGAGAAGCCGCGCTCGGGCTGGTCGATCTGCATCGACGAGACGCCGATATCGAGGACGACCGCGTCGGCGGCGGCATGGCCGGCGCCCTGAACGCAGGCGTCGAGCCCGCCGAAGCGGCCCGGCACCAGGGTCAGGCGCCCGCCGGCCTCGGCCACCAGGGGTGCCCCGCCCGCGATGGCGCCGGGGTCGCGATCGATCGCCAGAACGTGAACGGACGGATCGGCCGCGAGCATCGCGCGGGTGTAGCCGCCGGCCCCGAAGGTGCCGTCCACGGCCAGAGCCCGGCCCGGCAGGTCGAGGGAATCGAGGACCTCCGCCAGGAGGACGGGGACGTGCGGCGCCCCGTCGGGCACCCGGTTCACCCGCGCCTCGCGGGGAGCGCGCGTCATCGGGGCGCCCCGGCGCGCGGCGGTCGCGCCCGCCCGGGTACGGACGCCGCATGGGCGGAGGGACGAAGCGAGGACTCGAGCGGACTGATGCGGCGCATGCGTCCCTTCCACGGGGCTGGAGCGCGCAGGCGCGGCTCGGAGAGACGGGGCGTCTCCGGGTCGACGCGTGACGCGACCGCGCATGCGGACACCGGCCTGCCTGGGACAGGGTGCGTCCGTCGATCCGAAAATCGCCGTTGACGGGATGAATCGGGGTACCATGGGCCTCTGAGCGCCGTCAACGAACCTGGCCGAGGGGGAGCGGCTCGGGACGATCAGACCTCAGCAAGGTTAACCGAGCGTAAGTTTTCCCGCGCAAAGCGGTCTGCCGGTGCGCGCCGTCGCAACCACCGGGAATGGGGCACCGACGGCCATTTCTCATCGCGCGCGGGCAGTCCGGCGCCTCAAACGGTCCGCCGGCCGGGCCGGGCAAGACGTCCCGGGCGGACGCCGCCCGCGATGAACCTTCAGGCGGATCAGTCGGCCTATAAGCCGGGTTCTGTAGGGCCCGGGACCCTCGCGGTCCCCGGACGTGGCGGCCATTCCTCTGGGACGATCGTTGCCGATCGCCTCGAGCAACCAACCCGGGCGACGGGCCTGGAGAGAGGGCCTGACGGACCGTAAGGCCCGCCGTGTCGCCCCTATTCGGTCTTGCTCCCGGTGGGGTTTGCCGTGCCGTCCGCGTTGCCGCGTCCGCGGTGCGCTCTTACCGCACCCTTTCACCCTTACCGCGGATCGGCTCGCGCCGGTCCGTGGCGGTCTGCTCTCTGTGGCACTGTCCCTGGGGTCGCCCCCGCCGGACGTTATCCGGCACCGTCTCTCCATGGAGCCCGGACTTTCCTCCCCGGACCTTGCGGGCCGGAGCGGCCGCCCGGCCGACTGATCCGGCGCGGGTGTGCGCCGGGCACGGCCCGGGGGTCAAGGGCTGGGTTTCGCCCGCCCCGCTTGCCGGCAGCCACCTCCGCCCCGCCTGCCCCAGTGTGGCGCGCCGCGCCCTAACCGCGCGGACAGGCCCGAGGATCAGGGGATAGCGCATCGCGACACGATACGACCGCCTCGCCGCAATCGCCCTAATCGCAACAGTGACACAATGGCTTAGGTAAATCCCTACCTCGCTGCCGCGTTAGAGCGGGACCACGAAGGTGGTCTTCGCCGCGCTCTCTTCATCGGGGGCATGGCCGAGGATTTTCTGCGTCTTGTAAAACGAGACATTCCAAAGGCGCTTGAGGTCCCTCTCGCTGAGACCAACCATCTCAAGATCGGCGAGATGGATGACGCCCTCGATCGGCGGCTTGAAGTGCCAATTATAATCAGGCCGCGGCTTCACCCGGATCGTCAGTTCACAATACGGCGCCTGGCGCGTCAGCGGCAGGAAGCCGAACGGACCGAAGCCCGTCACCCACGACAAATCCTCGCCGACCTGCGCGCGTAGTCTAATGAACTTGAGCGTCCCGTTGTCGAAGCCTTCGTCATGGAATAACCCCGTCTCCAGGCAGGCGCCCGTCAGCTCCAGCACATCGTTCGCGCTCTGCACGGAGGGGAAAATCAGCGATAGCGCCTGCGTCTCGGGGCTGTCGATCGCGTCGCGCAGTTGGACGCCGATCGCGTCCGGGCTAACCGGGATGACTAGCGACCGCCACCCATATCTAACCGGGTCCTTCGCCGCGAAAGCCGCAAATGCGCATCCGGCGCGATTGTCTCTGAAGAATCCTCGCTGCTTTTCCTTGACCAACTCATCCATCACAGGCATTCCTCCCCACTAGTCGCGCCAACTAGCGTAAAATACCAGGTTTACTAAGGATTATGGCATGACTTCGACATTCGGATCCAGAGTATTGGAATTCTATGATTCGCTCGAGCGTTTTCGCTGGGCGACCCCCGAAGTCGCATTGTTGTCTCCGACCGCCGATGATCAGCGCCGCAAGGCTATGGTGACGTTCTGCAACGCATATTATGATGACGACCAAAGCCGCGTCTTCTGGCTCGGCATCAACCCGAGCCGGGTTCGCCCGACCTCGACCGGCGTGCCCTATACAGACGGCTTTGCCTTGCTCGAGAAGTGCGGCATTGCGAACGAATTCAGCAAGAGCCGGGAACTGACGGCCGACTTCTTCTACCAATTTATCGACGCCTATGGCGGGCCAAAGACCTTCTATGCTCGACATTATGCTGGCGCAGCATATCCGCTTTCGATCCTGAAAAAAGACAAATACTGCAATTATTACGACAGGGATCTACCTGATGAGGTCATGGCTTCGATCCCGGATCAGGTCCGGCGGCAGGCCGATATCGGCCACCGCGGGGTACTCATCATCATCGGGTCTGGCGAAAACAGCAGGGTTCTGAAAGCGCTGAACGACGAACTTGAGATCTTCGCGCACGTGCTGATCGTCGAGCACCCTCGCTACATTCTCCAATACAAATCGGCGATGCTCCAGGAATTTCTTGCCAAGTTCCTCGAAACGGCGCGCACAGCGGAGCGGCTCGCGGGCCTGAATTGATCGAACCGATGTCGCGTTCGGTCAAGGCGCGCCGCTGAACGCCACGGGTCGTCGTCGTGGATGCTGATCTTGCGGAAAAATGCTGACGGCCGCACTCGGTCGCAACTGCGACGAGGATTTCCTGATCATCTATGATGACTTTGACAAGATAAAGCGTGGGCTGACGTCAGAGAAGTTTCAGGGCGTGCTCACCGAACTGATGCGGCTTGACGAGGGCAACGCTCGGATTTTTGTCCTCGGCGATGGCACCGCTTCCCACAATGAGGACGAGTTCAAAGCAATCATCGACGGCGTCCAGCGCACCGGCACCGGCGGCGCGACCGCAGCCCCTGGCGGAAGCGCATATCAGCATGTTGAGGTCCGCAGCTTCACGGCGGCCGACGCAATCTCGAGCGAATTCGGCTCCGCACCTTGGCGGACGGTCCCGGCCGCGCCACGTCACCGGGGCTGGCGCGCGGGCATCTTGCCGGCGCCACGCACCGCAACGGATCAGGAGGACGCGATGGCGACGAACGACACGGCCTGGACGCTCGAATCCGTCCAGCAACTCACCGAGATGGCCCGCGAGGGCATCCCGGTCTCCGTCATGAGCCTGAAGCTGCGCCGGCCGATCGAGATCGTGGCGGCCAAGCTGAGCCAGCTCGGCATCACGCCCGTGCCCGAGACCGGCGCCTGAGAGCGGGGACCGACACTGGGGATCCGGACCGGGACGAACGGCCCCGCGCGGGGTCGTCCGTCCCGGGTGGACGCTACCAGGAGCCGGTGTTCTCCATGGAGGACCAGGGCTCCTGCGGCGGCTTGGCCGGGCCCTTCTGCAGCAGCTCGATCGAGATGCCGTCGGGGGACTTCACGAAGGCCATGTTGCCGTCGCGGGGCGGGCGGTTGATCGTGACCCCGGCCGCCTGCAGCTTGGCGCAGAACGCGTAGATGTCGTCGACCTCGTAGGCGAGGTGGCCGAAGTTGCGCCCGCCCGAATAGGTCTCCGGGTCCCAGTTGTGGGTCAGCTCGATCACGGGCGCCTGGGTCTCTTTGGCCGTGCCGGCATCGTCGGGGGCGGCGAGGAACACGAGGGTGAAGCGGCCCTTCTCGTTGTCGACGCGCCGCACCTCCTGCAGCCCGAAGGTGTTCACGTAGAAGTCGAGGGCGCGGTCGAGGTCCGCGACGCGGACCATGGTGTGCAGGAATCGCATGGGTTGGAGCTCTCCGAGGGACTGGCGCCTATGTGGTCCGGCGCGCGCACGCGTCAACGCGGGATGCGCGTCAACGCGCCGGAGCCGGCGCGCGTTGCGCCGCCGCGGCGCACCCCGCACAGTGGGGGCTCAGCCCGAGGAGTCCGCATGCGCACCGAAGCCCCGATCCCGATCCGCCTGGAGGATTACCGCCCCAGCGACTACCGGATCGACACGGTGGACCTCGACGTCGCGCTCCATCCCACCGCCACCCGGGTCCGGGCCCGGCTGACCCTGGCCCCCAACCCGGCCGGGCGCCCGGGCGCCCCCCTCGTCCTCGACGGCGAGGACCTGGTGCTGGAGCGCCTCACCCTCGACGGCGCCGACCTCGCGCCCGAGGCCTACAGCGTCTCGCCGGCCGGCCTGACCGTGCACCGGCCGCCGGCGGGCCCCTTCACCCTCGGCATCGAGACCCGGATCGACCCGAGCGCCAACACCAAGCTGATGGGGCTCTACCGCTCGAACGGGGTCTACTGCACCCAGTGCGAGGCCGACGGCTTCCGGCGGATCACCTACTTCCTCGACCGGCCCGACGTGATGGCGGTCTACACCACGCGGATCGAGGCCGATCGCGACGCGGCGCCGGTTCTGCTGGGCAACGGCAACCGCGTGGAGTCTGGCGCGGCCGGCCCCGGGCGCCACTTCGCGACCTGGCACGATCCCCACCCGAAGCCCGCCTACCTCTTCGCCCTGGTGGGAGGCCGCCTCGACGCCGTGCGGCGCCCCTTCACCACCAGCGAGGGCCGCGTGGTGGAGCTCGCCGTCTATGTCGAGCCCGGAAAGGCGGCGCGCGCCGACTACGCCCTCGACGCGGTGGCCCGCTCGATGGCCTGGGACGAGACCGCCTTCGGCCGCGCCTACGACCTCGACGTCTTCAACGTCGTCGCGGTCTCGGACTTCAACATGGGCGCGATGGAGAACAAGGGCCTCAACATCTTCAACGACCGCTACGTCCTGGCCTCCCCCGAGACGGCCACCGACGCGGACTACGCCGCCATCGAGGCGATCATCGCGCACGAGTACTTCCACAACTGGACCGGCAACCGCATCACCTGCCGCGACTGGTTCCAGCTCTGCCTCAAGGAGGGCCTGACGGTCTTCCGGGACCAGGAATTCTCCTCCGACATGCGCTCCCGCGCGGTGCATCGCATCGGCGAGGTCCGCACCTTGAGGGCACGCCAGTTCCCCGAGGATGCCGGACCGCTGGCCCACCCGGTGCGGCCGCGGCACTACACCGAGATCAACAACTTCTACACGGCCACCGTCTACGAGAAGGGCGCCGAGATCGTGCGGATGCTGCGCACGCTCCTCGGCGCGGACGCCTTTCGTGCCGGGATGGACCGCTATTTCACCGACAACGACGGCACCGCCGCCACGGTTGAGGATTTCCTCGCCGCCTTCGCAGCCACCTCCGGCCGCGACCTCACCGCCTTCGCCCGCTGGTACGAGCGCCCCGGCACGCCGCGGGTCGCCGTGCAGGGCCACTACGACGCCGAGGCGCGGACCTACCGCCTCGCCCTCCGCCAGAGCCTGCCCGGCAGCGCCGAGGCCCCGCCCCTGGTGATCCCCATCCGCCTCGGCCTGATCGGACCGGACGGCCCCCTCGCCGGGGCGGCGAGCGACCGGGTCGCCGACGGCGTGTTCGTGCTCGACCAGGCCAGCGACAGCCTGACCTTCACCGACGTCCCCGTGCGCCCCGTGCCCTCGCTGTTTCGCGGCTTCTCCGCCCCGGTGCGGGTCGAGATCGAGATGCCGGATGCCGACGCGCTGACGCTGCTGCGCCACGACACCGACCCCTTCAACCGCTGGCAGGCGGCCCAGAGCGTGGCCATGCGCCTCCTCGTGCAGGGGACGCGGTCGGGCACCCTGCCGGAGGCCGGGGCGGACGGGTTCGGTGCGGCCCTCGCCGGGTTCCTGGCGGACGAGGCCCTCATCGACCCGGCCTTCGCCGCCCTGGTCCTCGCCCTGCCGAGCGAGGCCGACGTCGCCAACGAGATCGCCACGGAGATCGACCCGGACGCGATCCACCGGGCCCGGCACGCCCTGCGCCGGGCGCTGGGGACGCGCCTGAAGCCGCAGCTCCTCGCCTTGCGCGACGCGCTGGCGGACGCGCCCGGCACGCCGTTCAGCCCCGAGGCCGCGGCCGCCGGCCGGCGCGCCCTCCGCAACGCGGCCCTCGACCTCGTGGCGGCGGCCGATCCGGCCGCGGCGAGCCTGCTCGCCGCACACCAGATGGACGCGGCGACGACGATGACGGACCGGCTCGCCGCCCTCTCGGTCCTGTCCCAGGTTCCGGGTCCCGAGCGCGAAGCGGCGCTCGACCGATTCGCAGAGGCCTACCGCGCCGAACCCCTGGTCCTCGACAAGTGGCTGGCGATCCAGGCCGGGATCCCGGAGGCCGAAACCCCTGACCGCATTCGCCGCCTGCAGACTCACCCGGCCTTCTCGATGGGCAATCCGAACCGGGTCCGGTCCCTCATCGGCAGCTTCAGCATGGGCAACCCGACCCAGTTCAACCGGCCCGACGGCGCGGGCTATGCCCTTGTGGCGGAGACGGTTCTGGCCCTCGACAAGACCAACCCGCAGGTGGCCGCGCGCCTCCTGACGGCCTTCGGATCGTGGCGGATGATGGAGCCGGAGCGCCGCGGCCGGGCCGAGACCACATTGCTGAAAATTCGCGCTGTTGCCGGTCTGTCACGGGACGTCGGGGACATCCTGGAGCGGACCCTCGCCGGCTAGCAAGTGCCTGAAGGGAATCGTTTTTTTGCCCCACCCCGGCGTCGATTCCGCACCTCGGATTCGCAACGGGAGTCAAGCGTGGCCGGAAAAAACGCGTGGACAAAACCCCACCGGAAATGTTGAATCGTATACGATTCGGAAAGCGGGGCGGCCCGCCTTCCCGGTGCTACAATCCCAACGGCGGAGTTAGTCCATGCTGGAGGCGGATTCCGCTTCCCTCTCCGCGCGTGCGGATACGATTCTTGGCATCCACCGGCCGCAACACGCCGCCCATGTCCGTTTCGTGCGTGCCGAGACCTGGCTGCGCTTCGCCCTGCCGGCCCTCTTCGCCACGTTCCTGATCTGCCTCGGGGCGGTGGCGGCTATGCTGCTGCAGGCCCAGCGCGAGGAGGTGATCCGGGCGGCGACCACGGACGTGGAGGCGGTGACCCGCCTCGCCGCGGCGGCCTTCGCCGGAATCGACATCGACGGCGAGGCCAAGGGCGAGGCGGCCCACCGCAACCTCGGCGCCCTGTTGCCGCCGGGCCTGCTCCATGCCGGCCGTCAGATCCTGCTGATCTCCCCCAACGACGTCATCGTGGCGGCCAATCCGCCCCTGCCCGGCCCCCGCCGCACCCTGACCCAGCATCTCGGGGAGATGCAGGCGCTCTCCACCCTGGGCGAGAGCGCGGGCGTGATGACCGTGACCCTGGCGGACGGCTCCGTGGTGATCGCGGCCCTGCGCAACCTGCCCGGCGGGCGGGGCCAGGTGGCGGTGCTCCAGCCGCTCACCGCCATCACCGCCGCCTGGACCACCCGGATGCGCAACCAGGCGATCCTCCTCGGGGCCGCCGCCCTGGTCATCATCGGCACCGGCATCGCCTACGCCCTGCAGACCCGCCGGGCCTACGCCGTCGACCGGGTCTGCGAGGAGATCAAGCAGCGCCTGGACACCGCCCTCGGCCGCGGCCGCTGCGGCCTCTGGGACTGGGACATCCCGCGCGGACGGATCTACTGGTCCGATTCAATGTACGCGCTCCTCGGCTATCACCGCGAGCGCGAGTTCCTGTCCTTCGGCGATGTGAACGCCCTGGTGCACCCCGACGACGGCGACCTCTACAGCCTGGCGCGCCACCTCGCGGCCAGCCAGTCCACCGTCGACCACGAGTTCCGAGTGCGCGGCGCCACCGGCAACTGGGTCTGGATGCGGATGCGGGCCGAGATCGTGCCGGACACCATCGACGGCGGCCGCCACCTCGTGGGCATCGCCCTCGACGTCACCGAGCAGCGCAATCTCGCCGAACTGAACGCCACCGCCGACATGCGCCTGCGCGACGCGGTGGAGGCCATCTCCGAGGCCTTCGTCCTCTGGGACACCGGCAACCGCCTCGTCCTCTGCAATTCGAAGTTCCGCCACCTCCACGCCCTCAGCCCCGAGGACGCGATTCCAGGCCGGCGCTACGCCGAGATCATGGGCCGGGGCGTGCTGCCGCCGGTCCGGCGCGAGCTGCGGGACCTGGAGCCGAGCGGCGCCACCGCCCGCACCTTCGAGGCCGAGCTCACCGACGGGCGCTGGCTCCAGATCAGCGAACGCCGCACCAAGGACGGCGGCTACGTCTCGGTGGGCACCGACATCACCAGCCTCAAGCGCCACCAGGAGCAGCTGGTCCAGTCCGAGCGCGAGCTGATCGAGACCGTGCGCGACCTCAAGCGCTCCCGCCGGACCCTGGAGCTCCAGACCCAGCAGCTCGCCGACCTCGCCGAGCGCTACCTCGACCAGAAGGCGCAGGCCGAGGGCGCCAACCAGGCCAAGTCCGAATTCCTCGCCAACATGAGCCACGAGCTGCGCACGCCGCTCAACGCCATCATGGGCTTCGCCGAGCTGATGGAGAGCGAGGTCTACGGCACCCTCGGCTCGCCCCGCTACACCGATTACTGCCGGGACATCCGCACCAGCGGCGACTACCTGCTCTCGGTGATCGACGACATCCTCAACATGTCGCGCATCGAGGCCCAGACGGTGAAGCTCGCCCCGCGGGAGATCGCGGTGGCCGGGGCGATCGAGGGCACCCTGAAGCTCGTAGGCGAGGCGGCCCGGGCCAAATCCCTGACGATCAACGTGGACGTGGTCGAGGACCTGACCGTGCTGGCCGACGAGCGCGCTCTGCACCAGATCCTCACCAACCTCGTGCAGAACGCGGTGAAGTTCACGCCCCCCGGCGACGGCCGCATCATCATCAAGGCGCGGCCGGCCGGTTCCAACGTCCACATCTACGTGGAGGATACCGGCATCGGCATCCCGAAATCGGCCCTGCGCCGCCTCGGCGCGCCGTTCCAGCAGGTCGAGACCAACCTCACCCGCAGCCACAAGGGCTCGGGGCTTGGCCTCGCCATCGCGCGCTCGATGGCCGAACTGCACGGTGGCGCCCTGCGCATCCGCTCCCAGGAGGGCCTCGGCACCATCGTGATGGTGCGGCTGCCGATCCCGACCGCGGAGAACCGCCGCAACCTCGTCGACGCCGCCGCCCAGGAAACCGTCGCGTCCCTTCGCGACGCCGCCGGCGCCACCCCGCGCCCGCCCGAGGCGGTGCCGGAGACGGTCTGAGGTCTTTTCGGGGCGGGGGCCTCTGGCAGGCAGGGGGATTGAAGGGACCGATCCGCTCGTCGGCAACCCACGCGCAGCACCACGTCATCCCGGAGCCGCGCAGCGGAGTCCGGGATCCAGACACACAGGTGGTGCAGGACTTTCCCTCGTCTGCGGCTCTGGATTCCGGGCTCGCCTGTGGCGCCCCGGAATGACGGTGCGCTGCCGTCGGTGATCGCGCTGCCGGGACGGAGGGCATCGGCCCGCCCCCTCGTCCTCACCCCGCCATCAGGCGCTCGAACAGCGCGCGGATCTCCATGCGCGCTTCGTCGAGCCCGGCGACCAGCCGGTTCGAATCCGGTGAACCCATCGCCACCGCGAGGCGCGAGAGGGCCACGGGCGAGGCCTCGGCCGGGTCGCCCTCCACCATCAGGCGCTGCCAGTGCAGCACGTCGTCGAACTGGCGGTAGGCTTCGATCAGGCGCTCCGCCGCGGGGCGGGCGAGGTCGCCGTGGTCGGCGGCCTTCGCGAACACCGCGCAGGCCCCGAGACCGACGAGGTCCGGCCGCCGGTGGGCCAGCCCGAGCACCAGGGCCTGGGCCAGGAAGTCGAGGTCGAGGAGGCCGCCGGGGGCGAGCTTGAGGTCGAGGGGGCCGCGATGGCCCTTCTCCCGCTCCACGAGGGCGCGCATCTCCCGCACCGCGCGCCGCACGTCGGCGGGGTCCCGCGGTCGGGCGACGACGGCGCGGATCTCGCCGTCGAGCTCGGCGCCGAGGCCCGCATCGCCGGCGATCACCCGGGCGCGGGTCAGGGCCATGTGCTCCCAGAGCTCCGCCTCCTCGGCATGGTAGCTGCGGAAGCTGCGCCACTGCACCGCCACCGGGCCCTGGCCGCCGCCGGGCCGCAGGCGCAGGTCGACCTCGTAGAGATGGCCGCGCCGGGTCGGCACCGTGAGGGCGGCGACGATGCGCTGGGCGAGACGGTTATAGGCCACCGCCGCGTCGAGGGGCTTCGGGCCGGCGCTGGTGCGGTCGTCGGGGTCGAAGTCGTAGACCAGCACGAGGTCGAGGTCGGAATCCGCGGTGAGCTGGCGCGCGCCGAGGCGCCCGAGGCCGAGCACCGCGAGGCGTCCCTTCGGCACCGCCCCGTGCTCGGAGAAGAAGGTCGCGGAGACGCGCTCCACCGTCACGGCGATCACCGCGTCGGCGATTCCCGCGAAGGCGCGGCCGGCCTCCTCGGGCGAGAGGATGCCGGAGAGGAGCCGGGCGCCCGTGAGGAAGCGGAGCTGGCGGGCGGCGTCGCGGATCCGGTCGAGGAAGTCCTCGTGGTCGCTCGCCTGACCGAGGCGGGCGCGAACCTGCTGCGCCAGGGCCTCGGCATCCGCGCTGGCATCGGCGAAATCCCGGTCGATCACCGCGTCGAGGACGTGCGGGCTGAAGGCGACGGTCTCGGCGAGGCGCGGCGCCGTACCGAGGAGGTCGGCGAAGAGCAGGCGCAGGCGCTCGTTCGAGCGCAGGATGGTGAGGAGTTCGAGGGCCGCCGGCATCCGGGCGAAGGCCCGGTCGAGGGTGTCGAGGGCGGCGTCCGGATGGGCGGTGCCGCCGAGCGCCTGCATCAGCACCGGCACCAGCTCGGTCAGCACCTCGCGGGCGCGGGGCGTCCGCACCGCCGGCCGCCGGCCGAAATGCCAGCCGCGCACGGTCTCCACCGCCCGCTCGGGCTCGCGGAAGCCGAGCTTCTCCAGGGTCGCGAGGGTCGCCGGGTCGTCGCCGGTGCCGCTGAAGACGAGGTCGCCGACATCGGAGGACAAGTCGGGCTCGGCCTCGAACAGCAGGGCGTAGTGGCCCTGCACCCGGCGGGCCTGGTGGAACAGGGCGGCCTCGAAGGCGTCCCGCGTGGCGAAGCCTGCGAACCGCGCGAAGCGCTCGAGCTCGTCGGCCTCGCTCGGCAGGCGCTGGGTCTGCTCGTCCCGCAGCATCTGCAGGCGGTGCTCGATGGTGCGCAGGAAGCCGTAGGCCGCCGTGAGGTCGTCGCGGGCGGTGGCGTCGATCCAGCCGTCGCGGGTCAGGCCGTCGAGCATGGCGACGGTGCCGCGCCCGCGCAGCTCGGGCCGGCGCCCGCCGAAGACGAGCTGCTGGGTCTGGACGAAGAACTCGATCTCGCGGATGCCGCCGCGCCCCAGCTTGATGTCGTGGCCCGCCACCGCGATCGTGTCGTGGCCGCGCACCGCGTGGATCTGGCGCTTCATCGCGTGCACGTCGGCGATGGAGGCGAAGTCGAAGTATTTGCGCCAGACGAAGGGGCGCAGGTTCGCCAGGAAGGCCTCCCCGGCCGGGATGTCGCCCGCGATCGCCCGCGCCTTGATGTAGGCCGCCCGCTCCCAGTTCTGGCCGAGGTTCTCGTAATAGACGTAGGCGGCGTTGAGCGAGAGGGCCGCCGGGGTCGAGCCCGGGTCCGGGCGCAGGCGGTAATCGACCCGGTGGACGTAGCCGTCGGCGGTGCGCTCCTGCAACAGCTTGGCCATGCCCTGCGCCAGCTTGCTGAAGAAGGGCGTCGGCGGCAGGTCGGCCTTCAGGGGGGCGGTCTCGGGGTCGAAGAAGACCACGAGGTCGATGTCGCTCGAATAGTTCAGCTCGCCCGCCCCGTGCTTGCCGAGCGCCAGGACGATGAGCCCGGAGCCGGCCTGGGGTGCGCTCGGATCGCGGGGCAGGAAGCGCCCGGCCGCCGCGGCCTGGAGCAGCATGGCGTCGGCGGCCGCCCGCACCGAGGCGTCGGCGAAGTCCGAGAGGGCCTGGGTCACCGTGGCCAGGGGCCAGAGCCCGCCGAGATCGGCCAGAGCGACGAGGAGCGCGTGCTCCGCCCGGTTCTGCCGCAGCGCGCCGGCGACGGCGTCGAGGTCGGGCCCGCGGCCCGCATCCCGCTGCCGGGCGACGAGGGCGGCCAGGGCCGCCTCCGGCTCGGCCTCGACGAGGGCTGCGAGGCGCTCGGGCGCCCGGGCGACCAGCTGCCAGAGAAACGGGGAATGGTCGGCGAGGCCGAGGAGCAGGGCACGCAGGGGCGCGTCGAGGAAGCCCGCCGGCCAGGCGGGCGCCACCTCGGCGAGGCGCGCGGCCGCCCCGTCGGGATCGGACAGGACCGGGGCGGCGGACAAGCGCGCCCGAAGGCGGCGGCTCTGCGCGTCGGCGGCCTGGTTCATGCCCTACCCTCCCGTCGGATCTCCGGCCGGCAGGGTTATCACGACGGCGAGCCCGGGGGCATGGTCTTCCAGCGCCAGCGTGCCCTGGTGCAGGCGCACCACCGCGTTGACGAGGCTCAGGCCCAGGCCGAAGCCCGGCCGGGAGCGCGCCTCCTCCAGCCGGACGAAGCGGTCCAGCACCCGGCCGCGGGCCTCGCTGGGGATGCCCGGTCCGGAATCGGCGACGCCGAGGCGCAGGGTGTCGCCGATCCGCGCGGCGCTGAGGCGGATCTCGCCGCTGGCCCCGCCATACTTCACCGCGTTGTCGATGAGGTTGGCCAGCGCCTGCCCGATCAGCTCGCGGCTGCCGCGCAGGGTCAGGGGGGCGCCCTCCGTCTCGACATGCAGCGCCAGGCCCTGCTCGGAGGCCAGGGGCTCGTAGAGCTCGGCCACGGCCTGGACCACGGCGGCGACGTCGAAGGTCTGGAAGTCCTCGCGGGCGTTCACGCCCTCCAGCCGGGCGATCATCAGGAGCGCGTTGAAGATCCGGATCAGCCCGTCGCTCTCCTCGATCACCCCCTCCATCGCGGCCCGGAGGGCGTCCGGCGTCTCGGCCGTGCGCAGGGCCTCCTCGGCCCGGTTGCGCAGGCGGGTCAGGGGCGTCTTGAGGTCGTGGGCGATGTTGTCGGAGACGTCGCGCAGGCCGCGCATCAGCTCGCCGATGCGCTCCAGCATGGCGTTGAGGTTGCGCGCCAGCCGGTCGAGCTCGTCGCCGGTCCCCGCCACCGCGAGGCGACCGTCGAGGTCGCCCGCCATGATCCGGCGGGTGGTCTCGGTCATGGCGTCGACGCGCTTCAGGACCCGGCTGGCGATGAACCAGGCGCCGATCACGCCCAGCACCACCACCAGCCCCACGGACGAGCCGAAGGTCCGCCCGATCACCGCCCGCAGCCGGTCGCGCTCGGCCACGTCGCGGCCGACGAGGAGCCGGAAGCCGCCGGGCAGGACGAAGATCTGCATGATCGCCCGGTGCTCGACGTCGCGCGCGCCCCCGATGCGGGCATAGTTGGCCTCGGTCTGGCCGGGATCGACGATGAGCCCGGTGGGCAGGGCGTCGATGTTGCCGACGAGGCGCTCGCCCGCCGCGTTGGTGACGAGGTAGAGGGAGGCCCCGGGCTCGCCGGCGCGCCGCTCCACGGCGGAGATCAGGCGCCGCAGGCCCCCGACCTTGTACTGCTCGGACAGGCCGTTGATCTCGGCCTCGATGGTGGAGACCATCTGGTCGTCGAGCGCCCGGCTGGCGTTCCAGGCGACGTAGCCGAGCGCCAGCAGCGCGAAGGTGGCGAACACCACCAGATAGGCGAAGGACAGCTTGAAGGCCGTCGTCCGGAACAGGTTGCCGAGGCGCCCGGCCGGGGCGTCGTCGAGATTCGTCACGACGCCGGGCCGGCGCCGCGCGCCTCGTCGACACGCAGCACGTAGCCGGTGCCGCGCACGGTGTGGATGATCGGGTGCTCGAAATCCTTGTCGACCTTGGCGCGCAGGCGCGAGACGTGGACGTCGATGACGTTGGTCTGCGGGTCGAAATGGTAGTCCCAGACATGCTCCAGCAGCATCGTCCGGGTCACGACCTGGCCGGCATGGCGCATCAGGTACTCGAGCAGGCGGAATTCGCGCGGCTGCAGCGCGATCTCGTGGCCCGCCCGGGTGACGCGGTGGGACAGGCGGTCGAGCTCGAGGTCGCCGACCCGGTAGGCGGTGGCCTCCGCGGCCGTGCCCGGCCCGGCCCGGCGGCGGGCCAGCACCTCGGCCCGGGCGAGGAGCTCGGAGAAGGCGTAGGGCTTGGGCAGGTAGTCGTCGCCTCCGGCCCGCAGGCCCTTCACCCGGTCGTCCACCTGGCCGAGAGCCGAGAGGATCAGAACCGGCGTGGTCACGCCCTGCTCGCGGAGCGAGCGGATCAGCGACAGGCCGTCGAGCTTGGGCAGCATGCGGTCGACGATGAGCACGTCGTAGTCGCCCTCCTGGGCCAGGGCGTAGCCGTCGAGGCCGTCGGACGCCTGGTCCGGCACGTGGCCGGCCTCGCGAAACGCCTTGAGCAGGTACGCGACCGCCTCGCGGTCGTCCTCGATGATGAGCAGACGCATGGGACGGAGTGATAGGGGCTCGCCCGTCCGCGCGAAACCGCCTTGTCCGGCAACGCTCATGCCGCATCCCTCCTCGCCGGGTCGATGGCCCGGAGCATGGGAAGCGGCGGGTTGCGCGACGCTGGCGGAAACATGACGTTTTGGTCATGTGGCGGCCCCCGCCGCCACGGGGCGGCGCGCCTATTCGGGCCGCGGCCCCGGACCGCCGGCGCGCCCGGAGAGCCGGGTGCGGGCCCAGTCGCGCAGCAGGGCCTCCTCGTAGCCGAAGCTCCCGAAGGCCGCGGCGGCGCGGGCGCCGAACAGGAAGTTGATGTCGGTCAGGCGCTCCTCGCCCCCGGCGATCCGGCGGCCGCCCCGCCGCAGGTCGTAGCGCAGGCGGATCGCCGGCGGGGTCACGTCACTGACGATCCGCAGGCCCGAGGGGATGTTCAGGTCCGGGCGCACGAAACCGGCCCGGTCGATGTCGAGGACGTCCACCACCAGCGTCTCGTCCGGTCCCATCACCCGCAGGGCCGAGGCCTCGATGATGCGGCGGATCTCCGCGAGGGTGCCGCGCAGGCCGGGCCCCGAGCCGTAGCGGTCGTCGGCGTCGGTGTAGCGCTCCGGCGCCACGAAGCGGACGGTGACCTGTGCCGGCGCCGCCGCGCCGTCCCGCGAAAAACCGGCGCTGGCCAGCCCCGCGCCGATCAGCACGGCCAGCCATCCGCGCCCGCGCCGACTCACCTCAATAGCCCTTCTTCACCTGCGCCAGCGCGCGGGTCAGGCCCTCGGCGATCACCTCGCGCTCCGGCGGCGAGGCGTCGCGGGCGACCACCACGAATTCCCGGCGCGATTCGAGGGTCAGGGTCTGCATGCCGTACTCGTCGTCCTCGACCCGGGTGAGCTTGGTCCAGAGGGGGTTGAAGCGCCATTCCCGGCGCTCGCCCCGATGGGTCACCCGGGCGAGCATCACCTCGATCGGGGTGATCGCCACTTCCTCGAAGGAGCGACCGCGCCGGAAGCTCGCCTTCAGCGCCACGTAGAGGGCGATCATGTCGAGGCCGAAGAAGCCGGCCACGGGCCAGAACCCGGCCCGGACGCAGGCGATCGAGGTCACGAGGGAGACGGCGCAGCACCCGATCATCACGTTGCGGAAGCCGTCGGGGCTCAGGGATTGGTGCGGCCGGATGGTGGCCTGGAAGACAGGCCGATCCATGCTGTCGGGATCGAGGCCGTCCGGATGCCGGCCGATCGGAGGGACGTGGTCATTGCCGCTCGCCATGCGGGGAATATAACGCAGGGATGCCCAGCCGACAGCCGACCCGACCCCGGAAATCGCCGATCTCCGCGCGCCTCGCCGCGCCGATCGTCGCAGAGGCGCCCGCCACGCCCGATCCCGTCGGCCCGGAGGCGGTGTCGGAGATCTTCGCACGGCTCAGCGCGGCCAATCCGGAGCCGCGCGCCGAACTGGAATTCCAGAACCCCTTCACCCTTCTGGTGGCGGTGGTGCTCTCGGCCCAGGCCACCGACCGCAGCGTCAACCTCGCCACAGCGCCGCTCTTCGCCATCGCCGACACGCCGGCCGCGATGCTGGCCCTCGGGGAAGAGCGGGTGCGCGACTTCATCCGCACCATCGGCCTGTTCAACACCAAGGCGAAGAACGTGATCGCCCTGTCGCGCATCCTGGTGGAGGAGCATGGCGGCGAAGTGCCCCGCACCCGCGAGGCCCTGGAGGTGCTGCCGGGCGTCGGCACCAAGACCGCGAGCGTGGTGCGCAACGTCGCCTTCGGCGAGGAGGCCATCGCGGTCGACACCCACATCTTCCGGGTCTCCAACCGGATCCCGCTGGTGGTCGCCCCCACCACCGACAAGGTCCAGGCCGGGCTCGAAGCCCTTGTGCCCGCCCCCTACCGGCTGAACGCCCATCACTGGCTGATCCTGTTCGGCCGCTACATCTGCAAGGCACGCAAGCCCGAATGCTATCGCTGTCCCATCGCCGACCTCTGCCGTTTTCCGGCCAAGACGCCGGCGCCCTGACCCGGAGGCGCGCCCCTCCCGGCGGCGCTTCCTCCGGCCGGCCTCGGCCGCCGCGCCCTTGCCTCCGGCACGGACTCCCCGTTATCACCCGGCCTCTCCCTGAACGGCATGGGTCCCATCCGGCCAGCGCGTTGTGCTGCCAGCCGCCTTCGGGTAGTTTGCGCCACGGTCGCGGAGGCTTTCGACGTACGACGTGTCTCTCGGCCCGGCCCCATTCACAGGCCGCCACGCCGCGGATTCCGCATCGTTCGCTCGCAAGGAGTCACGGCCCATGGACTTCCTCAAACCACGGTACACGCCTATGAACCGCCGCCGTCGCATCTACGAGGGCAAGGCGAAGGTCCTCTACGAGGGTCCGGAGCCGGGAACGCTCATCCAGCACTTCAAGGATGATGCCACCGCCTTCAACGCGCAGAAGCATGATGTCATCGACGGTAAGGGCGTACTGAACAACCGGATCTCCGAGTTCGTCTTCCAGCACCTCAACGACATCGGCGTGCCCACGCACTTCATCCGCCGCCTGAACATGCGCGAGCAGCTGATCCGCGAAGTCGAGATCATCCCGCTCGAAGTGGTGGTGCGCAACGTCGCCGCCGGCTCGCTCGCCACCCGCCTCGGCCTCGAGGAAGGCACGCAGCTGCCGCGCTCGATCATCGAGTTCTACTACAAGAACGACGCGCTCAACGACCCGATGGTGTCGGAAGAGCACATCACGGCCTTCGGCTGGGCGACCCCCCAGGAGATCGACGACATCATGGCGCTGGCCATCCGGGTCAACGACTTCCTGTCCGGCCTCTTCCTCGGCGTCGGCATCCGCCTCGTCGACTTCAAGATCGAGACCGGCCGCCTCTGGGAAGGCGACATGATGCGCATCGTCGTCGCCGACGAGATCTCCCCGGATTCCTGCCGCCTGTGGGACATCAAGTCGTCGGACAAGCTCGACAAGGACCGCTTCCGCAAGGACCTCGGCGGCCTGATCGAGGCCTATACCGAAGTGGCCAAGCGCCTCGGCATCATGTCCGAGAACGAGAAGGTCCAGACGGGCGGCCCCCGCCTCGTCCAGTAAGACACGCCGACCGGCCCCGCGGGTTTCGATCGCGCGGGCCGGCTGGGTTTTTCGAACGGCGACTCCTGAACCAGCGGTCGTTGGCGGATGGCACCGCGCCGTCATTCCGCGCCGTCGCAGGCGAGCCCGGCCCCGAAGGGGCGCGCCAGCGGCGTGCAATCCAGAACCGCCGACGCGGCGTCGTATCCGGCACTTCCTGCGTGTCCGGATCCTGAACTCCGCTGCGCGGCCCCAGGATGACGGGGTGCTGCGTGAGGGTTCCCGGACCTGAAGCCGGCTTGACGCTCACCGCAGATCCACCGCGCCCGCCTCCGGCCAGTCCGGGCGCAACCGCGCGTAGGTGCCGAGATCGGGGTCGAACCCCGGGTGATAATGGGGGTCCTGCGCCAGCAGCGGCCCCCATCGTTCGTGGAAGGCCGCGACTTCGCGCCCGTGGCGCGCCCGGGCCGCGACCGTCCAGCGCCGGCTCGCGGCCTCGTCGTGGCGCAGCACCGCCCCCGGGACGAACAGGGTGCGGTAGCCCGCCGCCCCGAGGCGCAGGCACAGGTCGACGTCGTTGAAGTCGACCGCGAAGGCGCCCGCATCGAAGCCCCCGACCGCCGCGAACTTGCGCGCCTCCACCACGAGGCAGGCGGCCGTGACCGCCGCCACCGCGCGGGTCGCCCGCAGCCCGCCGAGGTAGCCCGGCGCGTCGCCGGGGAAGAACCGGTGCGCGTGGGTGACGAGCCCGCCCGGCCCGAGCAGCACCCCGCCGTGCTGGATGCGACCCTGCCCATCGAGGAGCTTGGCGCCGACCGCTCCCACATCCGGCCGCAGGGCCTCGCGCACCAGCCGCTCCAGCCAGTCCGGATGCAGGGCGGCGACGTCGTTGTTGACGAAGGCCAGGACCGTCCCCCGCGCCTGCGCAGCGGCCCGGTTGTTCATGCCGGCGAAATCGAAGGGGCCGGGACAGGGCACGATTCGGGCGAGGCCGGCTGCCTCCAGCTCCCTGAAATACGCCAGGGTCTCGGGCGCGCGACTGTCGTTGTCGCAGATCAGGATCTCCCGCTCCGGCCAGTCGGTGCAGGCGACGAGGCTGGCGATGCAGGTCCGCAGGAGATCGACCCGGTCCCGGGTCGGCACGATGAGGCTGACGCGCGGAGGCACCTCCGGCAGGGGGTGCGCCAGGGTGAGCACGCCATCCGCCTCCACCCGGATCGCGACGGCGTGGTCGCCGCGGCGGTCCAGGGCCCGGCGCAGGGTGGCGGCGCGCGCCGCCGGGTCCTGCGCCCCGTCCGCCGCCGCCTCGCTGCGCGAGAGGAGGCGCGGCAGGTGCCCGATCGCCCCGCGCCCGAACCGCTCCGCCACCCGCTCGGTGAGGTCGAGGGCATCGGTGAGCGGCCCCTCCGTCTCGGTGATGGCGGCGAGGGCCGAGGCCCGGACCGCCAGCACGGGGCCGAGATACGGCACCGCCCGGGCGTAGTCGGGGTCGAAGGCGGGACGCAGCAGCGGCATCGCCGGCCCGGTCTCGGGCCCCAGCAGCGCATCGCCGTAGGCGAGCTGGTGCGCCGGGGACCGCGCGAACGCCGCGGCGAGAAGGGCGGTGGCGCCCGGCAGCAGGGCATGACCCGGCGCCGCGAGGACGAGGAGGTCGGCGCCGGAGGGCGGGTCGCTCCCCAGATCCGCGACGGACAGGACCGCGACGGTCTCGCGCGGACGCGCCGCGCCCGCGGTCGAGGTCGTGGTTGCCCGCAGGAGCCGGCCTTGCGCCGCCGGGCTGCAGAGGAGTCCCGCATGGTCGAGGCCGAACAGAGCGGCCGCGGCCTGGCCGGCGCGGACGCGCTTGCCCGCCAGCCGCGCCCGCAGGATCGCCATCCCCTCCCCCCGGTGGCGGAGCAGATGCCCAGCGGCCAGCGCCCAGCGCCGCCAGACCGGGCTCCGGGCCACGCCCGCGAAGGCGAGCGCCGGGTCGGGCCTCCTATTCACGGTCCTGCCTCGTCAAGGTCTTCCCTATTCTAGATCTTCCCCGAACGTCGTCAGCGACAGGTCCGGATGGTAATAGGGATCGTGCCGGATGGTGTCGCGCCAGCGCGCCACGAAGCGGTCGGCCTCCGCCTCGAAGCGCGCCCGCGCCGCTCCGACCGCCGGTCCGCGGCTGGTCGATTCGAGGTGGGCCATCACGGCCCGCGGCGTCCAGAGCGTCCGGTAGCCGGCCGCCGCGAGACGCAGGCAGAAATCGACGTCGTTGAAGTCGACGGCGAAATTGTCCGCGTCGAGGCCGCCGACCGCGTCGAACTTGGCCCGCCCGACCGCGAGGCAGGCCGCGGTGACGGCCGAGACCTCGTGGGCGACCCGCATCCGGCCGAGCATGCCGGGGGTGTCGGCCGGCCGCCGGCGCAGGATGTGCCCGGCCCGGCCCCCGAGCCCCACTACCACGCCGGCATGCTGCAGGGTCCCGTCCGCATAGAGGAGCTTCGCCCCCACCGCGCCGATCTCCGGCCGGCAAGCTTGGCGCACCAGGGCGCTGAGCCAGTCCTCGCGCAGCACCGCGACGTCGTTGTTGAGGAGGACCACCACGTCGCCCCGCGACGCGGCCACGCCGGCATTGATCATCGCGGAGAAATTGAACGGCCCCGGATAGGACAGGAGGCGAACCCGCGGATCCCGCCGCAACGTCTCGTAATGGGCGAGCACCGCCGGATCGGTGGAGCCGTTGTCGACGATGACGAGCTCGATCGCCGGGTAGTCCGTCCCGTTGAGCACCCCGTCGGCGGCGACCCGGATCAGGTCCAGGCGATCCCGGGACGGGATGACGACGCTGGCGAGCGGCGGCGGCTCCGGCAACGCCCAGAGCAGGTCGAACCCCGTCGGATGTGCCTCGACCCGCGCCGGACGGTGGGTCTCGGTGAGGTGCGTTTGAAGAATCGCCGCGTGACGCTCGGCTGAATCCGGCGGCGGAGGCGCCACGCGCGCGAGAACGCGCGGGACATGCGCGACCTCGTCGCGACCCGCGTGGTATACCGCGGCGAGCCCGAAGCGAACCGCGAACGCGTCCGGCGCGCCGAGCGGGATGGCCTTGAGGCGTTCGAGCAGGCCCCCGGCATAGAGGGTCGGGGTGCCGGGATAGGCCGTGGTCAGCGCCAGGTCCGGGCTCCAGTCCGGCTTGAGTGCCGGCGTCGGGTCCGGGCCCTCGCCCTGGGCATCCGCATAGACCATCTGCGGACGGTCCGGCTCCGCCAGGGCGCGAAGCAGGATCGCCAGGGCGTCCGGATCGAGGGTGTCGCCCGGGGCAAGCAGCGCCAAAGCGCTGTCACCATTCAGCAAATCACCGAGGCAGGCCGAGGCCGGCCAGACGCGTTGCGCGATCCGCGCATCGTCCGTGGGGATGGCGACCCCCGCCTCCGACCAGCCCACGACGAGGCGCCAGACCGCGTAACGCTGGGCCTTCAGGCTCGCGATCGTGGCGGCGACCCGCTCCGCGTCCGCCGGCCCGGCCGGCATCACCAGCCGAACCGCCCGCCCTTCCGGCACCGGAGCCGCATCGGCGCGGGTCCGCCGGCGCGCCCAATCCGCGAAATCCGCGACCGGCCTCACCCCGCAGCTCCCCCGGAGGATGTCGCGGGTGCGGCGCTCGTTGCGCCTAAGCCTCTGATAACAAGCGGAAATCGCCCGGAGCGGACGTACGCGCAGGCATTCGGCGAACACGCTCGCCTCCGAACGCAGGCCGACCCGTTCCAGCACGAAGCCGCTGCGTTCGTCGATGGCGAGGTCGATCGCGGCGGCATCCGCCGGCAGGAAGCCGAGCCAGCAGGCCGCCCCCTGCCCCGCCCCGGGCAGGACGAAAAGTTCGCGCCGTCCGTCGTCGCGGGTCAGGCGCAGGAGCGGCCGCAGCGGACGCACGACCGGATTTGCTCGATACATCAACATGATCCAGCGACCGCGCCCATTCTCGGCGAGGCGAAGCCGGTGACCGAAGAGGGGATCATCCGTGGCGTCGAGCGAGAAGGCGACGGGGCGTCCGGATGCGGTCAGGACATCACCTGCGCAGGCTCACCGCTCACTCGGCCGCATCCGTGGCGGGCGCCGCCACGCGATCCTCCGACGTGGCGGAGACCGCGGGCTTCTTCTTTTTCCGCGGCGCCGTCTTCTGCGGCGCAGCCCCGAGACGAACCTCGATGTCGTAGTCGCGGGCCATCGCCGCCGGGACGACGAGATTGTCCTCGACGAAGGAGAACAGTCCCTGCGCCGCCCCCGCGGGCACCGTCACCGGCACCCTGTGGACGCGGGACAGCACGACCTTGTCGCCGGCCTTGATGCTGATCGAGACCGGAGCTTCGAAGCGACCCGGCTTACCGACGGGTCCCAGCAGAACCTGCCCCTCGACGCCGACCTTCACCGACACGGAGCCGTCCTGAAGCTTGGCGCATTCTCGGGCCAGGCGACCGATCGTGACTTGGTGCCGGAGGCTGGTGCCGTCTCCGGCCCGGCCCGCATAGCTCTGGATCGCTGCGCCGCCTTCCGGCACCGCCACCGTCGGGCAATAGGGCGGATCGGCGTCGTCCGGCTGGGACGGCGGCACCGTGGTCCCGCCGAATTTCAGCATGTTCATGAAGACGTTGCCCTCCTCCGCGGAGGTGGGGCCGACCCCGACGCCACTCGCCGCGAGGGTCGCTGCCAGGAGGAGCCCCAAACGCTGCCGGCCCTTCACCCTGCTGAGATTCATGCCGAGATCCCGCATTCTTCGCACCAACCGTCTCACCCGCACGCCGCGAAGCCCATCACTTGAGGCTATCGAAGCCCTGGGCGAATCCCTTCATCGACAGAGGAATGCCGACGCCCTCCTCCGGTGTCTGGAACACGATGAAGGTGGCCTGCGCCCCCCCGCTGAACTGCTTGATCAAGCCGTCATCCATCACGACCTCGGCGACACAGCCCGTCGTCAGACACCGCACGAAGCCGGCGCGGCCCACATCGGTCTTGTCGATCTTCAGGCCGAGGCCGGACGGCAGCAGGACACCGAGCGGCGCGACCACCCGCAGGAGATAGCCGCGGTTGTCGGCCGTCTTCAGGACGATGACGACCAGCGTGAGGTTCGGCCGGTCCTCGGCGGCCAGGTATTGCACCAGGGCGCATTGCTCGGCCTTGGCGCCCGCCGGGGTCTCGCACCGCAGTTGCCAATCGCCGAACGTGTTGCGAACCATCCCCTGGGCGGCTGCGCCCTCGGGCCCGAAGCCGGCGAGCAGGATCCCTGCACCGAGCAGGCCCACCGCGACGCCCCGGGCGACCAGGCCGCGTGCAAGCTGCACCATTCCTCGAAACCCCACGCGTCGACCCTTTCGCATGGCCCGCCGCCCCGCGAACCGTTAACGGAAAACACGGGTGTTCCGACCATGCTGGGCCATCGAATGTCAAGCGAAGGCCGGCCTGCGGGAACCGACTATCGCGCCGCGCGTACAGCCTCTAGTGCTGACAGCCACGCTTGCCCGACAACGGACAGATCCATGCGACTGCGCGCCCCCCTCCTCCTCGCCACCCTCGCCCTCGCCGGTCCAGCCCTCGCGGAGCCGCTCCCCGTGGGCGAGACGACCTATGTCGAGCGCTCCCTCAACCGGGATGGTCCCCTCGTGATCGAGCATCGCCCGGTGGCACGCACGCCCGGCGGCCGGCGCGGCGGAAGCTCGGCCGAGATCGCGGGCTTCTGCCGCGACGGCGGCATCATCCGCCGTCGGGACGAGTTCGGCCGGCCGGTGATCCTGCGCCAGCGGGAAGTCTGCGACAGCGTCGCGCCGCGCACCCTGAACCCGGGCGATGTCGATCCCCGCCCGACCTGGCCGGCCGAGCAAGTCGTACGCGGCCGAGCACTCCGCGTCCGCGGTTGAGCCGACCTCAGCCGTAGCGGTGCAGGGTGGCGCCGTTGCGCTTCAGCCAGCGCTCGGCTTCGTCCACATGCGGGCAGAGCAACCCAACCAGGGTCCAGAATCGTGCCGAGTGGTTCATCTCGCGGAGATGCCCCATCTCGTGCGCCACCAGATAATCGAGCACCATCGGTGGCGCGAAGATCAGCCGCCAGGAGAAATTCAGCTCGCCACGCACCGTGCAGGAGCCCCAGCGGCTTCGCGTGTCGCGTAAGGTGATGCGCGTCGGCCCCTGCCCCAGCTTCTCGGTGTAGCGCGCCACCGCCTCGGTCAGATCACGCCGGGCTTCCCGCTGCAGGAAATCGGTGACCCTTCGCGCGATGTGCGGCGCGTCGCAGGCAACCGAGAGGACGGGCTCCTCGGCAAGCGTCTCGAGCCGGGTGAGCCCGCTTCGACGGTCGCGATGCAGGACCCTGTGCGGCACGCCTCGGATCGGCAGAACGGCGTCCGCCGCAAACAGCACCCGCTCGGGCATGCGCGCCAGCCGAGCCGCGATCCATCCCCCGTGGCTGATGGCAAAGGTTCGGGCGACACCGACCGAGGTGCGCGTCGGAAGCGTCATGACCACTTCGCCGGTAGCACTCGAGACGCGCAGGGTCAGACGACGTGCTGTCGGCCGGCGACGCAGCAGGACGCGGAGGGTCTCGCCCTCGTGCAGGATGTCGAGGTGATCCGGGTCCGCCCCGCGCAGCAACGCCAATCGCATCTCGCCAGCTTAGCCGCTGTCGCGCCCCTTCGCCATCGACCCGAGCGCCCCCATCCTCAGGCAGGCGCCCCCGACAGGTCGGGTTCCGGCCGATGGCTGATTGCCTCTCCTCCCCCCTCGGAATCCCCCATCTGGCGAATGAAGGCGGCGATACGGGGCGCGATGATGGTGCGGTAGCGCGACCCGTTGAACACCCCGTAATGTCCGACAGCTTGCTGAAGGTGATAGGCTTTTCGCTGCGGAGGAAGGTTCGGCGTGAGGTCCAGGGCAGCTTGGGTCTGGCCGACGCCGGAGATGTCGTCGTTCTCGCCCTCAATGGCGAGAATGGCACAGCTACGGATCGCGCCGAGGTCGACGCGGGCGCCGCGATGGATCATCGATCCCCTCGGAAGGGCGTGATCGACGAAGACCGTCTTCACCGTCTGCAGGTAGAACTCGGCCGTCAGATCCATCACGGCGAGATACTCGTCGTAGAACTCGCGGTGCTTCTCAGCCGAATCGCCATCCCCCGTCACGAGGTGGTCGAACATCTCGGCGTGGGCGTTAACGTGACGGTCGAGATTCATCGCCATGAATCCGGAGAGCTGGAAGAAGCCCGGATAGACGCTGCGCCAGACGCCGGGATAGCCGGCGGGCACGGTGGTGATGCAGTTGCGCTCGAACCAGGCCGTCCCGCGCTCCTGAGCCACACAGTTCACGGCGGTCGGTGAACGCCGCGTGTCGATGGGACCACCCATCAGCGTGATCGAGCGCGGCACCGGTGCGTAGCCCTGCGCCTCCATCACGGCGACCGCCGCCAGGACCGGCACGGCCGGCTGACACACGGCCATGACGTGAAGCTCCGGTCCGAGGTCGCGAAACATGTCGATGAGGTAGTCGATGTAGGAATCCAGATCGAACCGCCCGGCTCCGATCGGCACCATGCGCGCATCGGCCCAATCGGTGACGAAGACCTGATGGTCGGGTAGCATGGCCTCCACGGTGCCGCGCAGGAGCGTGGCGTAGTGGCCAGACATCGGCGCGACGATCAGAAGCTTCGGCTGTGGCGCCGTGGGGCCGCGTAAGAAGCTTCGATCGAAGGTGATCACCCGGCAGAAGGGACGCTCCCACACCACTCGCTCGCTGACCGGGACGCTCGTTCCGTCGACGGTGACGCTGGTGAAGCCGAAGGACGGCTTGCCGTAGCGCCGCGTGACCCGCTCGAACATCTCGCAGGCGGCCGCCAACGAGCGGGCATAGGGCGAGTAGGCGAGCGGATTGGCGGGGTTCTGCAGGCCGTGCCTGGCGACGTCGACGATAAGTCGCGCCGGCGTCGTCATCAGTCGGGCGGCCTCGTACCAGAGGTAGGACAAGTTCACGGACCATTCCCCATTTCACGGGCGTCGCTTCCCCGAGCTGCCTGAGAAATGCGCCGTCGGCTCGGCGCTCCACATCGACCTCTGCGGATTCGCTCCCCTCGGTTTAGCGCAAAAGCGATGTCGACAAGAGCGGATGTCCGAACCCGGAGGGATAGACGCGAGACAGCCGGGCCCTATCGTTCCCCTGACATGATCGACATGAGCACCAACGGCTTCGTCCGCGACGCACGGCATCTGCGTCTCGACACCTTCGTGCGCCTCCGATGGCTCGCGATCACCGGGCAAAGTGCGGCGGTGGTCGGGGCGCAATTCGGATTGGGCCTGCCGTTGCCCTTCGGCTGGTGCTTCCTCGTCATCGCCACATCGTCCTGGCTGAACCTCGCGCTGCGCATCCGCTTTCCCGCGAGCTACCGCTTAAGCGACGATTCCGCGGCTCTGCTGCTCGCCTTCGACATCATCCAGCTCGCCGCCCTGCTGTTCCTGACCGGCGGACTGCAGAACCCGTTCTCGCTGCTGTTCCTCGCGCCTGTGCTGATCTCGGCAACCGCCCTGCCGCCGGAACGGACCCTGGCGCTCGGTCTCTTGGCGATCGGCCTCGCGACCCTGCTCGCCCTCGTGCACCGCCCCCTGCCCTGGTTTGCCGACGGGCGGTTGGAACTGCCTTTCCTGTACATCTCGGGCATTTGGACCGCGATCCTGCTCGGAACCGCCTTCACGGGCGTCTATGCCTGGAAGGTCGCGGAGGAGACGCGCCAACTGGCGCAGGCCTTGGCCGCCACGGAACTGGTGCTGGCCCGCGAACAGCACCTGTCACAGCTCGACGGGCTCGCGGCCGCAGCCGCTCACGAACTCGGTACGCCGCTCGGCACCATCATGGTGGTCACCAAGGAGTTGACCCGTCAATTGGCGACGACCGCCAGCCCTTCGGTGCGGGAGGACCTTGCGCTCCTGCGCGACCAAGTCGATCGCTGCCGTGGTATCCTCTCAAAGCTGACGTCGCTCGACAGCGACGAGGCCGGCTTCCTGCAGACGGTCAGTCTAAGCCACCTCGTGGAGGAGCTCGTCGAGCCGCAGCGTGCCATGGGCATCATCCTCGACGTCTCCAACCAGGGAGAGGGTCCGGAGCCGGTTTGCCGGCGCAATCCGGGCGTGATGTTCGGCCTGGCCAACATCGTGGATAACGCAGTCGACTTTGCCACCGAGCGGGTCATCATCGAGGCGCGCTGGACCCTCGAGCGGGTTTGGCTGGAGATCCGGGACGACGGACCGGGTTTCTCGAGCGAAGTCCTGCTCCGGGCCGGCGAGCCCTACGTGACGACCCGGAGCCCGGATCGGTCCCGCAGCCCTGACAGCACCGGCGCCGGTCTGGGCCTCGGACTTTTCATCGCCAAGACCCTGATCGAACGTTCCGGCGCGCAGCTGACGTTGTCGAACGTCTCGCAACATGAGGCGACGGGCGCCGTGGTTCGTGTCAGCTGGGCGCGTCACATCTTTGAGCGAGGCGCCTCGACGGTCGATCATGCGCAATTGAGTAGTGGGCAACCCCTGACGGAAACGGGTGCGACACCTATATGAAGATCACAGCAGAACCCTATTGAAGATGGTTCGTGAACTACGGAGGAGCGTCGGATGCTGACGCAGACTGGAACCACGGCGCCGAGTGCTGAGATCGCTCAGCTCGCCGACAATGACCCCCTGGCCGCTTTCCAGGATCGCACTCTGCTGATCGTCGATGACGATAAGCCATTCTCGACCCGGCTGGCCCGTGCCATGGAGATGCGCGGCTACGAGGTGCAAGTTGCCGAAAGCGTCGCCGAAGGCGTCTCGATGGTCGACGTCCGTCCGCCGGCCTTCGCGGTCATCGACATGCGACTCGGCGACGGCAATGGGCTCGACGTGATCGCTCGCCTGAAGGAGCGCCGCCCGGACGCACGGGGGGTTATTCTCACCGGCTACGGCAATATCGCGACGGCGGTCACGGCCGTGAAACTCGGTGCGTTCGACTATCTAGCCAAACCAGCCGACGCCGACGAGATCCATGGGACGCTGATGGCGCAGCCGGGCGAGCGGGCTGACCCGCCGGAGAACCCGATGTCAGCGGACCGGGTGCGCTGGGAGCACATCCAGCGTGTCTACGAACTGTGCGGACGAAACGTTTCCGAGACGGCGCGTCGCCTGAACATGCACCGCCGGACGCTTCAGCGTATCCTGGCCAAGCGCGCCCCACGCTGAAGGTCGGGGTCGAAACGAGGGCGACATTGCGCGACCCGTCCGGTTCGCGCTACGTCGCCCTCGATCATGTTTGCGCCGGGTCTCCCGCGCGTGAAGCCGGTAACGGGGCGACGCTTCAGTGAACACGCGCAATCTCATCACCATCCTGAGCATGATGGTTCTCGTCGGCACAGAGGTGTTCGCCGTCGCCATCGCGGCGGGCTGGGCTCTCGCCGGCCTCTTCGACCTCGGCGACACGGTGGGGCATGTACTGATGGCGCTGTTCAGCCTCTTCGCAGCTTGGGTGATGCTGCAACTCTGGCGGCGCGCGACGAGCATTGAGCCTCTGCGGGGGCCAGATCCCACCACACGCTGATCGGAACACACAGCTTCGACGTTTATGCGCGGCCGCTCTTGGGCCGTTTCGCGTTGCTTGCCTGGCATTTCCCGATTATCGGCAGGGTGCCCCGACACCAGACGAGTTCGAACCCATGAAAGCACGCATCATCGTCACCCTGAAGACCGGCGTGCTGGACCCGCAGGGCAAGGCGATTGAGGCAGCCCTGACGTCGTTCGGCTTGTCCGGTATCGACAGCGTCCGCCAGGGGAAGGTTTTCGACGTCGAGATCGTGGGAGAGGACCGCGCGGCTGCAGAGGCGACGCTGAAGAGCGCCTGCGAGAAGCTGCTCGCGAACACGGTCGTCGAGAACTACGCCATCGAGATCGCCTGATGCGCGCTGCCATCATCGTTTTTCCAGGCTCCAACCGCGATGCGGATGTGGCCCGAGCCTTGACCCAATCGGGTGCGGAGGTCGTGAAGGTTTGGCACGCGGATACCGCGCTACCGGCCGGCACCGATCTGGCCGTGCTGCCGGGGGGATTTTCGTACGGCGATTACCTCCGCTGCGGCGCCATCGCCGGCCGCGCAGCCGCGATGGATGCCGTCCGTGCGCACGCCGCGCGGGGCGGCTTGGTGCTCGGCATCTGCAACGGCTTCCAGATCCTGTGCGAGTCCGGCCTTCTGCCGGGCGTCCTGATGCGGAACGTGGACCGGCGCTTTATCTGCCATCGCCAGCTGCTCCGGGTGGAGCGTGCCGACACCCGTTTCACCTCGGCCTATGCCGAGAATCAGGTCATCGACGTCTGCGTGGCTCACGGCGAGGGCAATTACTTCGCAGACCCGGATACCATTGCGCGTCTCGAAGGTGATGGCCGGGTGGCGTTCCGCTACGCGGACGCGGCTGGCAACCTCACCGTGGACGCCAATCGCAACGGCTCGCTGAATTCCATCGCGGGCATCTACTCCGAGAAACTCAACGTGCTCGGCCTGATGCCGCACCCGGAGAATTTCGTAGAGGATCTCGTCGGCGGGACCGACGGGCGCGGCCTGTTCACGAGCTTGGCAGCGGCGTAGCCTCCGCGCGCCTTTTTCTTCTCCGGAGAGAGAGGCTGCCTGCCGACGGCTGACGCTGGGTCAAGGTGGGTGAGGGGTCAGGATAGGTCCCGTACCCTCACCCACCTGCCCCGCGCGTGTCTCCGAAGGGGCGAAGGTCAGTGGCCGTCGAATTCCATCAAGGTCCGGACCGGTACATCGAGGTCGCGCAGCTTCTGCGCGCCGCCGATTTCCGGCAGATCGATGACGAAGCAAGCTGCCACCACTTCGGCGCCGATCCGACGCAGCAGGTTCACCGCGGCACAGGCCGTCCCCCCGGTGGCGATCAGGTCATCCACCAGAAGCACCCGGTCGCCCGGCTTGATGGCATCAACGTGGATTTCCATCTCGTCCGTGCCGTACTCTAGGGCGTAGGCGATCGATACCGTCGTGTGCGGAAGCTTGCCCTTCTTGCGGATTGGAACGAAGCCGGACGAGAGCTGGTGTGCCACCGCGCCGCCTAGGATGAATCCACGCGCCTCAATGCCTGCCACCTGATCGATGCGTCCCCCCGCGTACGGATGTACCAGCGCGTCAACCGCCCGGCGGAACGCGCGCGGGTCGCTGAGAAGCGTGGTGATGTCGCGAAACACGATGCCGGGCTTCGGGTAATCCGGGATGGACCGGATCGAGTCCTTCAACGCGATGTGGCGGCGGGTTTCCATGGGGGAGCCCTTGTCGAGGAGAGTGGAGGCGAGGAAGCACGCGAGGGCGCCCCTCAGGCATTGGCGCGGCGCAGGAGCTTCACGAGCTCACCGTGCAGAATCTCATTGCCGCAAGCGACCGAGCGGGCTGCCAGGGGCTCGGCACCCCCATCGGCGCTGGTGACGAAGCCACCGGCTTCGCGCACCAGAATGATCCCCGCGGCGATATCCCAGGTTTGCAGATCGCGCTCCCAGTACAGGTCCGAGCGGCCGCAGGCGACGTAGGCGAGATCCAGGGCGGCGGAGCCAAAGCGGCGGGCGCCCCCGGTCACGGCCATCACGGCGGCGACTTCCCGCAGGAGCTTCGGATGATCGCCGCGGCCGAGATAGGGTGATCCGTAGGCGACCAGGGCATCGGCCATGTCGGTGCGCCCGGAGACGCGCAGGCGACGGTTGTTGAGATAGGCACCCTTGCCGCGCTCGGCCACGAACAGTTCATCCTTGGCCGGATCGTAGATCACGCCGGCGACGATCTGCCCCTCACGCTCCAGCCCGACGGAAATCGCGAAGTGCGGGATGCCATGAAGAAAGTTCGTAGTCCCGTCGAGGGGGTCGACGTGCCAGGTGTGGCTCTTGTCTGCGCCCTCAACGTTGCCGGATTCTTCCAAGATGAGCCCGTAGCCCGGACGTGCCTTCATCAGGGCATCCTTCAAGACTTCCTCGGCCTTGCGGTCGGCGGCTGAGACGAAGTTTCCGGGGCCTTTGCGAGAGACCTGTAAATTTTCGATCTCGCCGTAGTCGCGCTTGAGACCGCGGGCCGCCTTGCGCACGGCGTCGACCATGACGGTCATGAGAGGTGAGCTGATCATCGATCTTCAGGTCCAGGCCGATTCAAATAACGTCGATTCACTTAACATTCGGCGCGGCCATAGCACGTTTGCGCGCCGGCTCACCCCTATCGAAAGCGGGTCTGCCCCACGGGACGCAGCTAATTGACCTTCGCGCGATCCGCGGCCAGCGCTTCAGCGCGCTGTCGCTCGGCTGGCTCCAGGCCCTTTAGGTTCTCGTCGAGCCAGCCGTCGGACAAACCCTGTGCGGATGCCGCGAGATTCCAGGCTGCCGCCTCGACCAGATTCTTCTGAACGCCGCGCCCGACCACGAACAGCCGCGCGATCCGGTTCTGCGCGATGGCATTGCCGCGGGCAGCGGCATGCTGGAAGTAGCGCGCCGCACGGGTCTCGTCCTTCGGGAGGCCCGTCCCGTTGAAGAGAAGGATGGCGAATTCGACCTCGCCGGCCAGATCACCGTTATCCGCCGCACGCCGAAACCATTCGGCGGCCTGGGTCGGATCCTTCTGCACACCGCGCCCCTGCAGGTAGAGGACGCCGAGATCGTGCTGGGCCGCGCCGATCTCCCCGTCCGCCGCCTTGCGGAACAGGGTGGCGGCCCGGGCCTGATCCGGCTCGGAGCCCGTCCCGAGGAGAATCAAGGCGAGATTGTAGGCTGCCGTCGTGTCACCGTTCCCGGCGGCCTTCTCGAGCCATTGTCGGCCGGCCTTCATGTCCTTGGCGCCGCCCCGCCCGTCGATCGACATCAGGCCCAGCGACGCCATTGCGTGCACGTCGCCCTGGGCCGCCGCGAGTCGGTACCACTCCGCCGCCTTGACCGGATCCTGCTTGATGCCGAGGCCCTGATTGTAAAGCTCACCCAGCAGCGTCATCGCCGCCGCATCCTTCGGGTCAGCCGCGATCCGCTTCGTCGCCTCACGAAACGCGGTGGTGTATTGCCCGCGCTGGTAGGCGCCAAAGGCTATATCGGCTGCCTTGTCGCTGGGCTTCGCCGTGAAGGGGACCGCCCGCATGGCATTGGGCGAATAGGGAGTCGGCAATTCCTTTAGCGGGGCGGAAAAGACCTCGCGTGTCGCAGGCTTGGCCGCTTCCGGCGACAGAGACGACGCGGCCCGGACCTCGGACAGGCCGAGCATCAGAGCCAACAGGCTGAACGCCACCCTCACGCGGCCGTCTCCCCGGCGGCGGCAACCCGTGCTTGGATTCCGGCTACGTCGGCGTGCTCGCCGATCCAGAGGCCACTCTCCAGGCCAAGGAACTCCACGCCGGTCGCCAGAAGTGGACCGATCTGGTCGACAGCGTCTGCAACGGCGATGCAGGGCGTCTCGAAGATCTCGGTCCACCAACCGGCGCGATCTAGGACCGTCTCGGAGTCGGGAGACATCCCATCCGGGTAGAGGCCACCGAACATGACGTAGTCGACGCCGGCCTCGCCGGCCTCCATCGCGGCGTGCTTCTGCTCGTGACCGCCTGCCCCCAGGATTCGTCCGTCGGCCAAGCGCTCGCGCAGGTCGCGCAGGTCGCCATCCCGAGCCTTGTCGAGGTGAACACCATCGGCACCGCCGCGGGCGGAGACGCTGACGAGGTCGCCGTCGAAATGCGCGCAGGCGACGACCACGGCCGCGCCGGCCTCGTGCGCGGCCGGGGCCAGGCGCTTGACCAGATTGACCAGGCTGCGCTCGTCGACCGGGGCCAGTCTCAGGATGACGGCCGCGACGTCGCCGGCCGCACAGGCGGCCGTGATCGCCGCGCCGAGCGCGTCGGCATCACCGGCCTCGACCCGGTGGGGGCTGAGCAGGGCGAGGCGGGTGCGGGGTTCCGACATACAGGGTCCTTCCGGCGCCTCAGCTCAATGCGCCGATCTTCGGATCGAGGGAGCCGTTGGCATAACGCTTGGCCATGGTGGCCACGGAAACCGGGCGAATCTTGGAACCCTGGCCGGCGGTACCGAACTCCTCGAAGCGCTGCCTGCACAGCTTGGTCATCGCCTCCATGGCAGGCTTCAAGTACTTACGCGGATCGAACTCGGCCTTGTTCTCGGCCAGAATCTTCCGAATCTGGCCCGTCATCGCCATGCGGTTGTCCGTGTCGATGTTGATCTTGCGAACGCCATGCTTGATGCCGCGCTGGATCTCCTCGACCGGCACGCCCCAGGTCGGCTTCATCTCGCCGCCATACTGGTTGATGATGTCCTGAAGGTCCTGCGGCACCGATGAGGATCCATGCATCACGAGGTGGGTCGTGGGCAGGCGGCGGTGGATCTCCTCGATGACGTTCATCGCCAGGACGTCGCCGTCGGGCTTGCGGGTAAACTTGTAGGCGCCGTGCGAGGTGCCCATGGCGACCGCGAGCGCGTCGACTTTGGTGGCCTCCACGAACTTCACGGCCTCGTCGGGATCGGTGAGGAGTTGGTCGTGGCTGAGCACGCCCTCGGCGCCGTGGCCGTCCTCGGCCTCGCCCTGGCCGCTTTCCAGGGAGCCGAGCACGCCGAGCTCGCCCTCGACCGAGACGCCGGCCCAGTGGGCCATCTTGGTGACGTTGCGGGTGATCTCGACATTGTAGTTGTAGTCGGCCGGGGTCTTGCCGTCGGCCTTCAGCGACCCGTCCATCATGACCGAGGTGAAGCCGTACTGGATCGCCGTGGCGCAGGTGGCCTCGTCACTGCCGTGGTCTAGGTGCATGCAGACGGGAATATGGGGATAGATCTCCACGAGGCCGTCGATAAGCTTGGCCAACACGATGTCGTTTGCATAGGCGCGCGCGCCCTTGCTCGCCTGCAGGATTACCGGGGAGTCGGTCGCATCCGCCGCCGCCATGATGGCGAGGCCCTGCTCCATGTTGTTGAGATTAAACGCCGGCACGCCGTATTCATGCTCGGCGGCATGGTCCAGGAGTTGCCTCAGGGTGATGCGGGCCATGGGTTTCTCCTCAGATACGATCGCCGCCGAGGCGATCCGCCAATCGTCGCGCCAGAAAACGCGAGCCTTCCGAATTCGTTCGTCATTTCGGACCTTTGCGGATCCGTTGCAACTCTCGCAGGACAGCATTCCGGGGACGCCGCGTTGCGTGACGGAGACTGTCATCCCGCAAAAGACCGCGTCGCGGATGCGATCAGCCCTTGGCCCGCAGGGCCTCGACACCGGGCAGTTCCTTGCCCTCGAGCCACTCGAGGAAGGCGCCGCCCGCGGTAGACACGTAGGAGAAGGTCTCGCCCACGCCCGCATGGTTGAGCGCCGCGACCGTGTCGCCGCCGCCGGCCACCGAGACGAGTTTGCCGGCTTGGGTCCGCTCGGCCGCGTGCCGGGCGGTCGCTACGGTGGCGGCATCGAACGGGGTCAGCTCGAAGGCCCCCAGCGGGCCATTCCAGACCAGGGTGGCAGCCTCGTCGATGGCCGCGTTGATCTCAGCCACTGAGGCGGGACCGGCATCGAGGATCATGCCGGTCTCCGGCACGACGTCGACCGGGATCGTCTCGTGCGCAGCGTTGGCCTTGAACTCGGAGGCCGAGACCGCGTCGACCGGCAGGATGATCCGGCACTTGGCCGCCTTGGCCGCCTCGACGATGCGCAGGGCGGTGTCGGCGAGATCCTTCTCGCAAAGCGACTTGCCGACTGCCTTACCCTGCGCGTGCAAGAAGGTGTTGGCCATACCGCCGCCGATAACGAGCATGTCGACTTTCGCCACGAGGTTCTGGAGAAGGTCGATCTTGGAGGAGACCTTGGCACCGCCGACGAGGGCGATGACCGGGCGGGTCGGGGCTTCGAGCCCCTTGGTCAGAGCGTCGAGCTCCGCCTGCATCAGGCGACCCGCATAGGCCGGCAGCAGATGGGCCAAGCCCTCGGTGGAGGCGTGTGCGCGATGCGCAGCCGAGAAGGCCTCGTTGACGTAGAGGTCGCCATTGGTAGCGAGCTGCTCGGCGAAGGCCCGGTCGTTCTGTTCCTCTCCGGCATGGAAGCGGGTGTTTTCGAGGAGGGCGACGTCCCCGTCCTGCAGGCGCGCGACAGCGTCCGCCGCCGCCGAGCCCACGCAATCCTCCGCGAAGGCGACGGGACGGCCGAGCTTTCGGCTCAAGGTTTCGACTACGGGCTTCAGCGATTCTGCGGCGACGGGCTTGCCCTTCGGGCGTCCGAAATGGGCCAGCAGCACGACGCGACCGCCCTTGCCGGCGATCTCGTTGATGGTCGGCACGATCCGCTCGATGCGGGTGGCGTCGGTGACACGCCCACCCTCCATCGGCACGTTCAGGTCCACGCGCAGGAGCACGCGCTTGCCCTGGAGCGGGCCGGCATCGTCGAGGGTGCGAAAAGCGGTCATCGGGGCCTTGACATTAGACGGGCGGGACGAGGCGATCAGCGCGGGGGCAGCATCGCATCCAGGTGGAAGCGCTGAGCCGCGATGGTCAGCGCGACCGTGAGAACGGCGGTGATGATGGCGGTGAGCACGAGTGCGCCGGAGCCGGGCAGGCCGCGTGTGCGGTCCGCGATGGCGCGGACCTCGCTTCGCAGGGCGGAGAGATCGCTCTGGCGGGCCGCCTCGTTCATGCGGCCGGCGGCGCCCTCGACCTTCTCTTCCACGCGCGACAGCAACGCCTCGGAGCGGGCGTACTTGTCCTCGATCCGTGAGCACTTGTCCTCGATCCGGGCGAGCTGATCGCTCCCCGGAGTACTGCCGAACGACGGCAGGGGCTCCGCCTTCCCGACCACCACGGAGGGTGCGGTGGTCGGAGCGGCCGGGGTTGCCGCCGGCGCGGACGCCGGGGGCGGGAGCGCTGAGGAGCCTGGAATGAAGCCGCGTTCGGAGGGGGAAGTCTCTGTCATGTCAAGCACACCATTCTGGTCTCGCGTCGTCCTCGGGAACGTTCGATCCGTCAGGATACGGCGATGCGGCTCAGAGAAGCTTGCCCATGGCCACGGCCGTGTCGGCCATCCGGTTCGAGAAGCCCCATTCGTTGTCGTACCAGGACAGGATGCGCACGAAGGTGCCGTCCATGACCTTGGTCTGATCGAGGTGGAAGGTCGACGAGTGAGGATCGTGATTGAAGTCGATCGAGACGTTCGGCTGGTCGGTGTAGGCCAGCACGCCCTTCAGCGGGCCGTCCGCAGCGGCTCGGATCGCGGTGTTGATCTCTTCGATCGTGGTCTGGCGCTTTGCGGTGAACACGAGGTCGACGGCCGAGACGTTCGGGGTCGGCACGCGGATCGAGGTGCCGTCGAGCTTGCCCTTAAGTTCCGGCAGCACGAGGCCGATAGCCTTCGCGGCGCCGGTCGAGGTCGGGATCATCGAGAGCGCCGCGGCACGGGCCCGATAGAGGTCCTTGTGCATCTGATCCAGCGACGGCTGGTCGTTCGTATACGAGTGGATCGTCGTCATGAAGCCGCGCTCGATCCCGACGAGATCATTGAGCACCTTGGCCACCGGGACGAGACAGTTGGTGGTGCAGGACGCATTCGAGATGACGAGATGGTCGGCGGTCAGTTTGTCGTGGTTGACGCCGTAGACCACGGTCAGGTCGGCGCCGTCGGCGGGCGCCGAGACGATAACGCGCTTGGCTCCGGCATCGAGGTGCGCCTTTGCCTTGTCCTTCGAGGTGAAGATGCCCGTGCACTCGAGGGCAATATCGACGCCGAGCTCGCGGTGTGGCAGCTCGGCCGGGTTACGCACGGCCGTGACCTTGATGCGCTTGCCGTCGACGACGATGAAGTCGCCGTCGACCTCGACCTTGGCGGTGAACCGGCCGTGAATCGAATCGAAGCGAAGCAGGTGGGCATTGGTCTCGACGGGGCCGAGATCGTTGATCGCCACCACCTCGATGTCCTGGCGGCCGGCCTCATGGATGGCGCGCAGAACGTTGCGGCCGATGCGTCCGAACCCGTTGATGGCAACCTTCACCGACACGGCGTGAGTCCTTCCCATAATCGGGCGCCGGCCACGCAGCACCCTCCAGCCATTTGATCGTCGCGGCTCGCCCGAACGGCAGGCCTCGATCCGTCGCCCGCTCTGTGCGAGTCCCGATTGAACGACAGATGAACTGCCGCGCAGGCTCGGGCGCGCGATCGCAGCCGAAGACCGAGGTAGCGCGCGGCAAGACGAACCCAGGGTGGCTGACAGGTCCCCGCCCTCTCCCCTGAGTGAGTCGCGTGCTGCCGTATAGCCGGTCTGCGAGCGGCCGGTCTCTAACATGGTGACAAATCGAGGCAAAGGTTACATGGCGCGGCGCAGGGGGTGGAAAACCGTTTCCCGGTGGATACCGTACAGGTGTCCGGGCATGGCGCGAACGACTTCGTCCGATAGCAGCAGGTAGAAGAGAAGGGCATTCCTCCGTGAGCCAGACCATCGATCTGGCGCTGCAGCGTCTTGAAGCCGTGCTCTCACGGCTGGAGGGCGCGGTCGCGCAACGTTTCGAGGCCGAGCGCGACCCCAGCGACCTGGAAACCGAGCTCGCGATCATGGGCGAGGACCGGGCGAGGCTCGCCGCCGAACTCGATGCGGCCAGCGCGCGCCTCGCGGAGGTCGAGGCGACTTCGGCCGATGTCGACCATCGCCTCGGACGAGCGATCGACGCCGTCGAGGGCGTGCTGACACAGGCCCGCGCCCTCCGCTAAGTTTGAAATCGCAACGCTCCAGTGACCCGACGCCCGATGCCCCAGATCAACGTCACCATCGACAGCAAGAATTACCGGATGGCGTGTGCCGACGGCGAGGAGGCGCACCTGACCGCCCTCGCGGAAGGGCTCGATGGACGGATCAGCGAAATGCGCCGGACCTTCGGCGAGATCGGCGACATGCGCCTCCACGTGATGGCAGCCTTGATGCAGGCAGATGAATTGCAGGAGGTACAGGGACGTCTCGCCGCGCTGGAGCAGGAAGCCGCCGCTCTCAGGGAGACAGTGGAATCGGCCGAAGCGGTCCGGGCGGCCGAGGAAGAGCGGCTTGCCGAGGAGCTCGTGCGCTGTGCCGAGCGGGTCGAGCGCCTGGCGCACGTCATTTCGGCCGGCTAACGATCTCGAGCGCCGGAATGTTGGGCGGCGACTCGTCTCAGCGCCGATCTCGCCCATGAATTCTGCGAGTCGAACCAGCGCCCCCCTGGCGCGGGCCGCAGGCCGACGCTACATGGGAATGGCGGGGCTGCCGGGTCCGTCAGGAGAACTTTTCCCCGGGGCCTTATCGACTCCCCAGGGAGCTGTCCCTGGCCTTGTCCCTGGACTTGGCCAACACGGCGCCCACCTACATTGTAGGTTTCCCGGGATCGACACTCCAACGGCTCACGTGGCTCCGCACTCAGATCTTTCTCCCTCCGAAACATCCGTTCCCGCCCGCAAGGCGGCCCTGCGCAACGAGGCTCTGGCCCGCCGCGACGCTCTCCGAAAGGAGGATCGCCGCATCGGTTCGCTGCAGATTGCCGAGACGGTCATGACCATCGAGGCGCTCGCCAAGGTCGAGATCGTCGGGGCCTTCTGGCCCATCCGCAGTGAGGTCGATCCACGCCCCCTCGCCCGCCTCCTGTTCGCGCGTGGCCAGCGCATCGCCCTGCCGAAGGTCACGCCCAACGGATTGGTGTTCCGGGAATGGCGCGAGGGTGAGGCTCTCGTCGCCGGTCGCTTCGGGCTCAGCGAACCGCACGACGATCTGCCGCCCCTCGATCCCACCGCGCTCCTCGTGCCGCTGGCGGCCTATGACCGGCGTGGTCATCGCATCGGCTATGGACGCGGCTACTACGACCAAGCCATTGAGCGCCTTTCGCGAAACGGTCCCGTGCTCACCATCGGGATCGCCTTCTCGGTCCAGGCCGTGGACACGGTTCCTTCCGAGCCGCACGACCAGCCCCTCGATCATCTCGTTACCGAAGCGGGGCCGGTCCCGCTGATACGGACCTGACGTCCCGCGATGCGCATTCTCTTCCTCGGCGACGTGGTGGGCCGCCCCGGCCGGACCGTCATCTCGGACCGCCTGCCGTCCCTTCGTGAGCGCTGGCGCCTCGACTGCGTGGTTATCAACGGCGAGAACGCCGCCGGCGGATTCGGCCTGACGGAAGCGATCTGCGACGAGCTCCTCCAGGCGGGGGCCGACGCGGTGACGCTCGGCAACCATTCCTTCGATCAGCGCGAGGCCCTCGTCTTCATCCAGCGGCAGACCCGTTTGGTCCGTCCGGCCAACTATCCACCGGGCACGCCGGGCCGCGGGGCCACCGTGGTCGAGACCCGCAAGGGCGCCCGCGTGCTCATCCTGAACGTTATGGGCCGGCTCTACATGGATGCCCTTGACGATCCCTTCGCCTCGGCCGAGCGGGAGCTCTCCGTCTGTCCCTTGGGCGCCGTGGCGGATGCCGTCATCGTCGACGTGCATGCCGAGGCCACGAGCGAGAAACAGGCCTTCGGTCATTTCCTCGACGGCCGGGCCAGCCTGGTCGTGGGCACCCACACCCACACCCCGACCTCGGATCACAGGATCCTGCCCGGCGGCACCGCCTATCTCTCGGATGCCGGCATGTGCGGCGACTACGATTCGATCCTCGGCATGCAGAAGGACGAGCCTCTGCGCCGGTTCCTGCAGAAGACGCCCGGTACCCGCCTGGAGGCGGCCCAGGGCGAAGGGACGCTTTGCGGCATCGCGGTAGAGACCGACGATGCGACGGGCCTCGCCAAGAGCGTGGCCGCGGTGCGCCTCGGCCCCCATCTGGAGGAGACTTGGCCCCGGGCGTGGGATTAGCCGGCGCAACGGAGCGCCCATCCACGGAACCAGATCACGCGCGACTTGATCGGCGCCGAACCACCCTGCAATGTGCCGGCGCGTTCGCCCCGCTCGCTCCCCGCGGGCCGACAGTTCCGCGTTGAGAGTGTGCCCGAGCCGATGGCGACCCCCCCCGCACCCGCGACGATCGCCAAGCCGGGCATCTACCTCGTCCGGATGCTGGTCTTCCTGATCCTGGTCGGCTTCCTCGCCTTCGTCCTGTTCCGCCAGATCACGCCGGCCTTCCTTGCCAATCCCGGCCTCAACGGGCTCATCCTCGGGGTCCTGCTCATCGCGGTTCTGCTGGCCTTCGGTCAGGTGGTGCGGCTCTATCGGGAGGTGAGCTACGTGAACGCCGTGGCGGCGGGGGAGAGCCCGAGCCGGCCGCCGCCCCTGATGGCGCCCCTGGCCCCCGCCATCGCCGCCCGGCCCGACGGGATCACCCTGTCGACCAGCCGCGCCTTCCTCGACACGGCGGCTGCGCGGCTCGACGAGGGCCGGGAAATCCTGCGCTACGTCTCGGGCCTTCTGATCCTGCTCGGCCTTCTCGGAACGTTCTGGGGCCTGATCGACACGCTGAGCGCGGTCGGGTCGGTGATCAAGACCATGCGGGGCGGCGGCGAGGCCGCGGCGATGTTCGACGAGCTGAAGAACGGCCTCGCGGTTCCACTCTCCGGCATCGGCCTCGCCTTCTCGGCCTCCCTGTTCGGCCTCGCGAGCTCGCTGATCATCGGCTTCCTCGACCTGCAGGCCGGGCAGGCGCATGCGCGCTTCCACAACGAATTGGAGGACTGGCTCCTCTCCGGCGAAATACCGCAGGGTCGTGTCGAGGTCGCGGCCCCGACAAAGGCGCAACCCGCGCCACTCCCGGTACAGGATCCCGCCAGCGCCCGCGAACTGAAGGAGGCGGTGGACCGCCTGACCGCCGTGGTGGCGGAGGGCGCCAACGGGCGCGTCGCCACCCAGGCCATGACGAATCTCGCGGAAGGCATCCAGGGGCTCGTGCAGCACATGCGGGCCGAGCAGCAGATGATTCGCGACTGGGTCGAGGCCCAGGCGACCCGCGAGCGCGAGCTGAAGCAGGTGCTGGAGCGCCTGGGCCGCGAGCGGAGCTGACATGGCCTCCACGCGCGGTCGCCGCGACCGGAGCCTCAACGTCTGGCCGGGCTACGTCGACGCCCTGGCGACGCTGCTGCTGGCGGTCGTGTTCCTGCTCACGATCTTCGTGGTCGGCCAGTTCTTCCTCTCCCAGGAGATCAGCGGCCGGGACTCGGTGCTGACCCGGCTCAATCGCCAGATCGCCGACCTGACGGACCTGCTGGCCCTGGAGCGCTCGACCCGGAAGACGCAGGAGGAGCAGGCCTCGTCCCTGCGCAACACCCTCCTCGGAGCGCAGGCCGACCGCGATCGCCTCAGGGCGCAGGCCGAAGCGTCGCAGGGCTCGGCCGGTCGCCAGGGCGAGGTCGACAAGCAACTGGCGGCCGAGCGCGCCAACACCGCCCGCGCCGCCGCGCAGATCGATCTCCTGAACGAGCAGATCGCGGCGATGCGGCGCCAGCTCGCCGCCCTCGAGGATGCGCTCGCGGCCTCCGAGAACCGCGACCGCGAGAGCCAGGCCCGCATCGCCGACCTCGGCAGCCGCCTCAACGTGGCCCTGGCCCAGAAGGTGCAGGAACTCGCGCGCTATCGCTCGGACTTCTTCGGCCGCCTGCGCCAGATCCTCGGCAACCGCCCGGACATCCGCATCGTCGGCGACCGCTTCGTCCTGCAATCCGAGGTGCTGTTCCCGGCGGGCTCCGCCAGCCTCAAGGCGGAGGCCGGCCCCGAACTCGACCGCATCGCCGGCGCGATCCTCGACCTCGCCAAGCAGATCCCGGCCGACATTCCCTGGGTGCTGCGCATCGACGGCCACACCGATGCGCGGCCGATCGCCAGCGCCCAGTTTCCCTCGAACTGGGCCCTGTCGGCGGCCCGCGCCATCGCGGTCGTGCAGGCCATGGTCGCGAAGGGCATCCCGCCCCAGCACCTCCTGGCCGCCGCCTTCGGCGAGTTCCAGCCCCTCGAGGCCGGGACCACCGAGGAGGCCTATGCCCGCAACCGGCGCATCGAGATGAAGCTCACGGAGCGCTGAGCCGGTCGCTCACTTGACGATGCGGTCGAGCCGGTTGTTGACGAAGAAGTACAGCTCCTTCGCGCCGGGCTCGTTGTAGAGCACCTGCACCTCGCGGCCGGCGCGCCCCTCCCCCACTAGCACGTCGGTGGGGGGCTTGCCCTTCAGGCGGACGAGGTCGCACTCACCGATGCCGATCTCGATCGCGGCGGCGCCCGCCGGCGCGGGCGCCGTGCAGGTGCCGTCCCCCGTCAGGACGGGTCCCTGGAAGGTCGGGGCCGGTGCGGGCTTCGGCACGGCGACGGGGAGCGGCTCGGGTGCCGGAGTCTCCGTGCGCCGGGTCTCGGTGCTGGTGCAGGCGGACAGGCCGCAGGCTGCGAGCACGGCCAGGATCAGCAGGCGCGGGTGGGTGGAAGCGGGCACGACGGGGTCCTCAGCGCTGCGCGGGGCCCCGCGCGCTGAGCGCGGCCGCGTAGAGAGCCGCCGCGTCCCGATGGAACGCGGCGCGCGAATCCGGTCGGGAATAGAACATGTGCCCGCCCGGGTACACGGCGAGATCGAGACGCCCGCCGCCATAGGCCGGCATCTGGTCGATCAGGAGCTTCGATGCGAAATACGGCGTGACCAGGTCGGTATACCCGTGGGCGACCAGCACCCGCATGTTGCCGTCGAGGGACAGCACGCCGCGCAGGGCGCCGAGGGATTCGGGCGCCGAGCGACCGCCGCCCCAGGTCCAGCCCCGGTTCACCGCCCCGTTGAGGAGTTCGTAGCGCAGATCCGGCACCCGGTAGTTCAGCGTGTCGGTGTAGAGCGCGATCATCGCGCTGGTCAGCGGCGCCTGGAGCGCGGTGAGCAGGGGGTCCTCGAAGCCCGAATGGACGGCATTCGGGTCCGGGTCCCATCCGGTCACGCCCGTATCGTAGGCGCTGGCAACCCGGCCGGTGTCGCGGCCGATCTCGCGCTGGACGCTCTGGCCGGAGAGACGCCCGGCCTGGCGCCGCACGAAGCTCGGGTCGAGCCCGGTCAGGGCGCCGACCCGGTCGCCGAGTCGTGCCACGGCGGCGCTGTCGGACGGCCCCTTCAGGAGATCGGCAAGGTAGGGTCCGGTGGCGTAGGCCTCTGCGTCGGCCATGGTCTCGCGCGACGGGATGCCGCCCGCCCGCTCGATGGCGGCGGCGGCGAAGGACGGCAGCTTGATCACGTGGCCCCAGGGGGTCGTGCGCGGTGCCTGCAGCCAGGCGAAATCGAGCACCGGCGAGAGCAGAACCATGCCCGACAGGCCGATGCCGATCTCCTCCTGGAGCTTCGCCGCGATCAACGGCCCGCGGAAGCCGCCATAGCTCTCGCCGACGTAGAACTTCGGCGCCGCCATGCGGTCGTTGGTGCGGAGCCAGCGGGCGATGGCCGAGGCCAGCACGGACGCATCGGCGTCGATGCTCCAGTAGCGCTTGGCATCTCCGTCGGCCGCGCGGCTGTAGCCGGTGCCGACGGGGTCGAGGAACACGAGGTCGGTGAAGTCGAGCCAGGTTCCGTCGTTCGGCACGAGTCCGATCGGCGACGACGGGCTGATGCTGGCGCCCTCCACCGGCAGGCGCCAGGGTCCGATCGCACCGATGTTGAGGTAGGCGGAGGCGGCGCCCGGCCCGCCATTCACCGCGAAGGTCACGGGGCGCGCCGGATCGCGCGTCTTCCCAGCGCCCTGGCCGGCCAGCGTGTAGGCGATGAACGCGATCTCCGCCTGGAGCTTGCCGGCCTCGTCCACCAGCGGCAGGCTGCCGGCGCGGGCGGTGAAGGCGAGCGTGCGCCCATCCGGCAGGGTGACGCTGTGCTCGGTGACGGCGTCCGCGGGGAGCTTGCCGCCCTGGGTGGCGCGCGGCTCGGACGCTTTTCGCGCCTCGGCCGGACGCTCCGCCTGCGGGGCGGGCTGCGCCTGCAGCGGCGGGGTCGCGATCAGCAGGGCCGCGAGGCCGAAGGCGAGACGTCTCATGGCGAATCCTCTCGGCGATGGTCGGAATGCGGCAGCGACGTCAGGCCTTCTTCTGCCAACGGCCGTCGTCGTCCTGCTGCCAATAGGCGATCGTGTGTCCGGCGGCCTTCGCCTCCTTCCACTGCGCGCGGGCGCGCAGGAGGGACTCCTGGTCGGTGCCGTCGAACAGCACGCAGATGCGTGCATAGTCGGCGGCATCGGGCGGCAGGTCGGCGCCCTCCACCAGGAAGCGGATCGACGCGGCGTTCGGGTTCGCATCCTTCAGGGTCAGCACGACGGGCTGGCTGGCCGCGTCGACGTCGCGATCGGTCCCATGCGGCAGGAAGCTGTCGTCGCTGTAGGTCCAGAGCTGGTCGTCCAGGGCCTGGAGCCGCTCCTCGCTGGCCGCCTGAATGGCCGCCCGCCACTGGCGCTCCAGAGAGCGCTCCAGCAGGTTCGGGAGCACCTTTTCGAGGGGCTGGTTCTGGAGGTGATAGAACAGGATCTCGGTCACAGGCTGCAAGGTAGTCCGACGCTGCGCCAAAGCCAGCCGCATGGCCGCGCGCCGCGCCTCTTCCGGCGCGCGAATCCGCGCGTGAAAACCGCGCAGGTGCGGTCTCGGAACAGAACCGGCGGCCCTTCCGCGCGTCACCGTTCGAGGACGCGGCGAGCGATCTGCCGGAACCGTCGGGGGAAGGACCACCATGCCACACGGACATGCGCCGAACGATCGGCGCGGGGTGATGACGGGCGCCTCGCGCGGAGGGGGGCTCGCCGCGTCCGCATCCCCCGCCGGGCGGAACCGGCGTTCGTCCTGATGGAGATCGCACCCATCGCCGGCCCGGTCGGGAGGATCTCGCCCGCGGTGTCCGAGCGCCTCGTGCCACGATCGACCATCGACCTGCACGAGGGGCGTACGCTCGCCTACGCCGAAGCCGGGACCGGATCGCCCGTCGTGCTCATCCACGGGACGCTGATGTCCCTGGAAGACATGTGGCTCGGCCTGGTGCCTCACCTCGCCGAGCGGTTCCGGGTCATCGCCGTCGACCGTCCGGGCCATGGTTTCAGCCGGCGCCGGGGCGCGGCCGACGCCGAACTCTGGCGGCAGGCCGCCCTGATCCGGGAGGGCGTTCGGGCGCTCGGCCTGGAGCGGCCGATCATCGTCGGGCATTCCTTCGGTGGCGCGCTGGCGCTGGCGTACGGCCTTCGGTTTCCCGACGAGATCGCCGGTGTCGTCGCCCTGGCGCCGATCTGCTTTCCCGAGCCGCGCCTGGAACACCTGCTGTTCGGCCCTCGGGCGGTGCCGGGTGGGCGTTTCGCGTCGGACCTCCTCGGGCGCACGATGGACCCTGCGCTGCTGCCGTTCCTGTGGAACGCGATGTTTTTGCCGGCCACGATGCCGCCGGGCTACGCCGCCGCCAATCCGTTCGGGCTGGCCGGCACCGCAGACCAGTTGGTGGCCGAAGGCGAAGACGCGGCCGGCCTGATGGTCGGCCTGATTCGAAACGCGCTGGCGTATCCGGCCTGCCGGGTACCCGTCCGGATTCTCGGCGGCGATTCGGATCTCGTCGTCAGCACGCCGCGACACGGCTCTTGGGCCTCGCGGCTCATCCCGGGGGCCGCGTTCACCCTCCTGGCGGGGACCGGTCACATGCTGCACCACCAGCATCCCGAGGCCGTCCTGAACGCCGTCCGTGCCGTCGCCGGTCACGATCCCGCGCAGGGTTGATCGAATTCGCGCGCCGCACGTTTTCGCTCAGCGTTTGTCAACCGGAAGCCATTATTGCGGTGCACACGCAACCCGTCGGCGCAGCCACCGGCGCCGCACGGCTCCCATCTCCCAATCTCGCCGGATGCCCGAAGCCGGGTGCCGAGCGACCAGCCAAGGATCTCATCCCGTGAGCTTCACCGTCAGCGCGCGCGTCCTGGAGCGGTGCTTCAGTTTCCGCCACAGCTCCGTCCTGGGCGCCGTGGAGCAGGGCTGGTCGCTGATGATCGCGGGGATGACCGAGGTGCGGATCACCGACGCCTCGGGACGCGTCCACTGCCCGAACGCCCTGCATCAGCACCTGTTCGGACCGCGCGAGACGGCGCGGCCCGACTCGGATGTCATCGCGCTGGCGGCGTGAGCCGCGCGCGTCAGCGCTGAACGGTCCGCCCACCGAAGGTCGAGAACGACTCGTCGATGACGCCTTTCTGCGCGGCCTCGGCGTCGACCCGAACCTGGATCGCCCCCGTCAGCGCAGGCTCCCCCTCGGTCTCGCCCTTGCTCCGGCCGTCCTCCAGATCGCCCCCCGCCTGTTCCGTACCGGCGCTGTTGCGATCGCCCGCCGCCACAACCGTGATCGCGTTCCGGTCGATGCCGTGCTCCTGAACGAGGTGTTCCACGCTCATCTCGGCATCGCGGCGGGTTTCGAAATCGGCGGTGAAGATCGGCGGCATTCCATGACTCCCTGTGGGGCAGCGACCCCGTGTGAACAGTCAATGGAGCAACGGGGGCGACGTTCCCCAGGAGCCGGGCGCCACCGTACCCGCCCGGGCGATGCCCGGGAGGCATGGGTCTGAGCCCGGCCGGAACAGCCGTCCGTCGGCCCGACCGTCGCTCCCGCAAGCCGGGAACGACGCGTCAGGCCGCAGGCCTCTGAAGACGGTCGGTGCGCGGCCGTTCCGATACCTGGCTAGACCAGACGGCTCTGGACGATGGCGGCGCCGATGAAGCTCTTGAAGAGCGGATGCGGCTCGAACGGGCGGGACTTCAGTTCCGGATGGAACTGCACGCCGATGAACCAGGGATGCCCGACATGCTCGACGGTCTCCGGCAGGAGTCCGTCCGGCGAGAGGCCCGAGAAGCGCAGGCCCTTCGCCTCCAGGCACTCGCGATAGGCCATGTTGACCTCGTAGCGGTGGCGGTGGCGCTCGGAGATGTCGGTGGTGCCGTAGATCTCGGCGATCTTCGAATCCGGCCGCAGGCTCGCCTGATAGGCGCCGAGGCGCATGGTGCCGCCGAGGTCGCCGGCCGCGGCGCGGCGCTCGAGCTCATTGCCCTTCAGCCATTCGGTCAGGAGCCCGACCACCGGCTCGCGGGTCTCGCCGAACTCTGTCGAGTTGGCCTCCGCGACGCCGGCGAGCGCCCGGGCCGCTTCGATGACCGCCATCTGCATGCCGAAGCAGATGCCGAAATACGGGATCTTGCGCTCGCGGGCGTAACGCGCCGCGCGGATCTTGCCCTCCGCGCCGCGCTGGCCGAAGCCGCCCGGGACGAGGATGCCGTGGATGCCTTCGAGGAACGGTGCGGGATCCTCGCGCTCGAACACCTCGGCCTCGATCCACTCGAGGTTGACCTTGACCCGATGCGCGATGCCGCCGTGGGTCAGCGCCTCGGTGAGCGACTTGTAGGCGTCCTTGAGGCCCGTGTACTTGCCCACGATGGCGATGGAGACCTCGCCCTCGGGGTTCTTCACCCGCTCCGAGATCGTGCGCCAACGCGACAGGTCCGGCTCGTCCTGCGAGGGCAGGCCGAAATGCGCCAGCACCTCCCGGTCGAGACCGGCCTCGCGGTAGGAGAGCGGCACGTCGTAGATCGAGGCGACGTCGCGGGCCTCGATCACGGCGGTCTCGCGGACGTTGCAGAACAGGCCGAGCTTGCGCCGCTCGTCCGTCGGGATCGGCCGGTCGCAGCGGCAGAGCAGCATGTCGGGCTGGATGCCGATGGAGCGCAGCTCCTTCACCGAGTGCTGGGTCGGCTTGGTCTTCAGCTCCCCGGCGGAGGGGATGTAGGGCAGCAGGGTCAGGTGCACGAAGGCGGTGGCGCCGCGGGGCAGCTCCTGCCCGAGCTGCCGGATCGCCTCGAAGAACGGCAGGCCCTCGATGTCGCCGACCGTGCCGCCGATCTCGACCAGCACGAAGTCGAAGGCCTCGTTCCCCTCGAGGACGAAGTCCTTGATCGCGTTGGTCACGTGCGGGATCACCTGGATCGTCGCGCCGAGGTAATCGCCGCGCCGCTCCTTGGTGATGATGTCGAGGTAGATCCGCCCGGTGGTGATGTTGTCGGCCCGCGTCGCGGCGAGGCCGGTGAAGCGCTCGTAATGCCCGAGGTCGAGGTCGGTCTCGGCGCCGTCGTCGGTGACGAACACCTCGCCGTGCTGCGTCGGGCTCATCGTGCCCGGATCGACGTTCAAGTAAGGGTCGAGCTTGCGCAGGCGGACCTTGTAGCCCCGGGCCTGCAGCAGGGCCGCGAGCGCCGCCGATGCGAGACCCTTGCCCAGCGAGGAAACCACGCCGCCGGTGATGAATACGTACCGCGTCATGGGCCTCGGTCCATAAACAAGGGAGAACGATTCGCCAAACAACAAAAACGCCTATCCCCCGCGATACCTGCGCATGCGCGGCGAGGACGTCGTTCGATCGGCGTTGCAACGAGGAGCGGCGTCCGAGCACTTGTCCGAGCACTTGGACGCCGGGTGTCTGGATAACCCCGCGGTTCACCTCGACCCGACCGGGCCCGGCGACCTCGCCGCGGTCACGTCTCGGTCGAAGGCCCCCTCCGTCGGGCCATCGACCGGCCGGTCAGCGCGACTGCGGGGCCTGCGGCACGGCCGGCTGGGCCGGCGCGGTCGCGGGCACCTGCGCCGGGGTGCCGGGCGCCGAAGTCCCACTCGCCGGAGTCCCGGGCTGGGTGCCGCTCTGACCCCGCAGGGTGTCGAGCAGGTTGCCGGCATTCGGCTGAGTCGCGGGCTGGCTGGTCCCGGTTCCTTCCAGGATCGAGCGCGGGGCCGCACTCCGGTGCGACAGGATCGCGAGCGCCATGCTGGTGGTGAAGAACAGGGCGGCGAGGATGGCCGTCGCGCGGGTCAAGGCGTTGGCCTGTCCGCGCCCCGTCATGAAACCCGCCACGCCGCCGCTCCCGCCGCCGCCGAGACCGAGACCGCCCTCGGAGCGCTGGAGAAGGACCACGGCGATGAGGCCGAGGACGACGATGAGATGGATCGAGATCAGAACGGTCTGCATCGGGTTTCCGGAAGCTTCATCATCCGCGCGCCGGTTCCGAGGAGAGACCCGGGCACGAATGCGTTACGGGCCGGTGAGTCCTGGCGCCGCCGACATATCCGCGGGGCCATACACGAGATGGCCCCGCGCGCCAACCGGACCGATGCTCCGGCACCGCGTCGGCCGGCGCGGCAATCCTTCGAACCCCGGAGTTATCGCGGAGGCAGCCCTAGTCCCGGCGGCGGTAGCGATAGCCGTAGAGGCTGCGCGAGAAGCCGAGCCCGGCATAGAGGGCGCGCGCCGGCGCATTCTCGGCGACCACCTGCAGGCAGGCCCCGGTCGCCCCCTCCCGCCGGGCCCAGGCCATCAGGGCCACGATCAGGCTGCGCGCATGGCCCGCCCGGCGATGGGACGGGTGCGTCGCGACGGATTCGAACACGAGGATCCCGCGATGCAGGACGCCGTAGGCGACGGCCACCGTCCGGTCCGCCTCGATCCGCCGCGCGAACATCCGGGGCAGGATCAGACACGCGATCGAGTCGCGGTAGGTCCGCAGGGCGACCTCGGACACCACGCCCTCGCAGGCGGCCCGCGCCGCCAGCCACGCCGCGTCCGGGGCATTGTCGAGGGCGACGCCCTCCGCCCCGTCGCGGTCGTCCGGCGGAAGCTCGGCGAAGAGCGTGCAGGCCTCGCCCTCGGACCGATAGCCGAGACCGTCGAGCAGGACATCCATCTCGGGGACGAGATCCGGGACCCGGACGATCAGCGGGCGACCGAGGTTCCGGTAGAGGCTCTCGGCCTCCGCGACGATGCGGGCGGGATCGTCGCGCCAGCCGCGCAGGGGATTGAGGGAGTTCGTCCGACGGGTCGGACCGCCCGAGGCCCGCAGGATCCAGCCGCCGAGGCCGATCTCCAGCGGCGAGGGGCGGGCGTTGCGGCAGGCCTCCTCGACGGCCCAGGCCCGATCCGCGTCCGATTGCCGGATCATGTCCGCCGACGAACCATGGGCCACTCCCGCCGAAACCCCGGGACCGAATCCGAACGAAATGGGATTTTTTCGGCTCGATCCCTAGCGCAGGTAGGCGCGGGCGATGCCGAGGAAGTCGTCGGCGACTAGGCTGGCGCCGCCGACCAGCGCGCCGTCGACGTTGTCCACCGCCATCAGCTCGCGGGCATTGCTCGGCTTGACCGAGCCGCCATAGAGGATGCGCACCGCCTGGGCCTCGGCGCCGATGAGTTGGCCGAGCATCTCGCGCAGCGAGGCATGGACCTCGGCGATGTCGGCCGGGGTCGGCGTCAGGCCGGTGCCGATCGCCCAGACCGGCTCGTAGGCGATGACCGTGTCCTTGGCGGTGGCTCCCTTCGGCACGCCGATCGCGAGCTGCGCGCGCACGATGTCGAGGGTCCGGCCCTCCTCGCGCTCCTCCTTCGTCTCGCCGACGCAGATGATGCCGCAGAGGCCCGCGCGGCGGGCGGCCAGCGCCTTGGCGTGCACGCCATCGTCGGTCTCGTGGTGGTAGGCCCGGCGCTCGGAATGGCCGACGATGACGTAGGAGGCTCCGAGATCGGCCAGCATCTCCGCCGAGATGCTGCCGGTGAAGGCGCCGTTCGGCTTGGCGTGGAGATTCTGGCCGCCGATGGCGATCGGCGAGCCGTAGGCGGCGGCCACGCAGGAGGCGATCAGCGTGGAGGGCGGGCAGATGAGCACGTCGACCGTGTCGAGCAGGGCGGCGGTCAGGCCGTTGCGGACGGCTTCCACGACGGCGACCGAGCTGCGCAGGCCGTTCATCTTCCAGTTGCCGGCAACCAGCGGCCGTCGCCCCGACTTCGTCATCCCGTCCCTCGCTGCTAAGGCTTCGCTTCGCGGTCGCGCCGGCCCTAACAGAGCCTCAGGATGGGCGCAAACCGCGAACGCCCTTTGCGGTGACAGCACGGATGGTCTATCGCGGGCGACCTTCCCAGGAATGACGGGCGCTTCCGGCGCCCACGCGACGGGTGCCCGGACGTTCGATGCTGCAGAACATGCGCAAGGCCAGCCAGCACTGGCTCGGCAAGATCATCCTCACGGTGGTCTTCACCTTCCTGATCGCCGGCGTGGCGATCTTCGGCGTCGAGGAATTCTTCCGCGCGGGCTCGTCCACCAGCGTGGCCACCGTGGGCCGGGCGCAGATCTCCGCCGAAACGGTGCGCAGCGCCTATCAGAATCAGCTCCAGCGCTACCAGAGCCAGACCCGCCGCACCCTGACGCCCGATCAGGCCCGGGCCCTCGGCATCGACCGCCAGGTGCTCGCGCAGCTCGTCAGCGAAGCCTCCCTCGACCAGCAGACCGCCGCCCTCGGCCTGAGCATCCCCGATGCGGCCGTGCTGCGCGCGATTCAGGAGGAGAAGAGCTTCCAGGGCGCCGACGGCAAGTTCGATCCCGCCCTCTTCTACCAGACGCTTCAGCGCGCCGGCATCAACGAGGCCACCTTCGTGCGCGAGCAGCGCTCGGTCGCCGCCCGCCTGCAGCTCGCCGAGGCGGTCGCGGCCGACCTGCATGTCCCCGAGGCCCTGCGCGAGGCGGTGCACCGCTACACCACCGAGCGCCGTTCGGTCGCTCTGATGATGCTGCCGCCCTCCGTGGCCGGCGAGATCCCGGCGCCCTCCGAGGATGCGGTCAAGGCGTATTACGAGGACAACAAGTTCGCCTTCCGCGCGCCGGAAGCCCGCGCCGTCACCCTGCTGGTCCTCGACCCGCAGGCGATGGCCAAGCCCGAGGCCGTGACCGCCGAGGACATCGCCAAGCGCTACGATTCCGAGAAGGCGCGGTACGGGACGCCGGAGCGTCGCACGATCCAGCAGATCGTGTATCCCGATCAGGCTGCCGCCGAGGCGGCCCGGACGGCGATCGAAGCCGGCGACAAGCCGTTCGAGGCGGCCGCCGCCGAGACCGGCGCCGATGCCAAGAACCTCTCCCTCGGGACGCTCTCCAAGGCGGAGCTGTTCGATCCCGCCGTGGCGGACGCCGCCTTCGCCCTGCCCCTGAACACGGTCAGCGCACCGGTGAAGGGCCGCTTCGGCACCGTCCTCCTGCGCGTCACCGCCATCGAGCCGGGAACGGTGAAACCGCTGGCCGAGGTCTCCGCGGACATCGCCAAGACCATCGCCCTGGAGCGCGCCAACAGCGGCATCGACGCGGCCCACGACGCGATCGAGGACCAGCGTGCCAATTCGAAGCCCCTGGCCGACATCGCCAAGGAGCGCGACCTGCCGCTCCAGACCATTCCGGCCGTCACCGCGCAGGGCCTCGATCCCGCCGGCAGGACCGTCGAGGGCATCCCGGATCGCGACACCACCCTGACCGCCTTGTTCCGGGCCGAGATGGGTGGCGACAACGAGCCCCTGCGCACCAAGACCGGGGGATACATCTGGTACGACGTGACTGGGGTCGACCGCGCCCACGACAAGCCGCTGGATGAGGTGCGCGACGAGGTCGTCGCCCGCTGGCGCGCCGCCGAAGTCCAGAGCCGGCTGCTGGCGAAGGCCAAGGCGCTGTCGGCGCGCCTCGACAAGGGCGAGACCGTCGAGGCCGTCGCCGCGGAAGCGGGCCTGACCGTCCAGAGCCTGACCGACCTGGCCCGCAACCAGTCCCAGGGCGATCTGACGGCCGAGGTTGTCAACCGCGTCTTCGCGACGGCCGTCGACAAGTCGGCTTCCGCAGAGGCCGGCGAGAGCCGCGCCCTGTTCAAGGTCACGGCCGCGACGATGCCGGCCTTCGTTCCCGGCTCGCCGGAGGACGAGGCGATCGGCAAGCGTTTCCAGCCCACCATCGCCGACGATGTCCTGGGTCAGTACATCGGCGACGTGCAGACCTCGGTGGGCGTGACCATCAACCAGGCGGCCTTCCGCCGGGCGATCGGCGGCGGCGAGTACTGAGCCGACGATGTCCGAGGACCCCGCCTTCACGGCCTTCGTCGACGCCTACGAGGCGGGCCGTCCCGCCCTCCTGAACCTCACCCTGGTGGCGGATCTCGAGACGCCCGTCGCCGCCTTCCTGAAGCTGCGGGCCGAGCACCCCGGCACCGCCTTCCTGCTCGAATCCGTCGAGGGGGGCGTCGTGCGCGGACGCTACTCGATGATCGGGCTCGACCCCGACCTGGCCTGGCGCTGCCGCGACGGCCGGGCGGAGATCGCGCGCGGTCCCGACCTGTCGGTGTTCACGCCCGAGGCGGCTGCGCCCCTGGCGAGCCTGCGGACCCTGATCGCCGAGAGCGCGATCGGCGCGGAGGGCGACACGGATGTGCTGCCGCCGATGGCGGCGGGCCTGTTCGGCTACCTCGGCTACGACATGGTCCGGGCCATGGAAGCCCTCGGAGACCCGAACCCCGATCCCCTCGGCGTGCCGGACGCGATCCTCGTGCGACCGCGCGTGATGGTGGTCTTCGACTCGGTGCGCGACCTGATCACCGTGGTCGGCCCGGTGCGCCCGACCGCCGGAATCGGCGCACGCGCCGCCTACGAGGCGACGTTGGGTCGGCTGGAGCGGGTGTCCGAGATCCTCGAAGGCCCCCTCCCCGTCGAGGCCCGTATCGACCCGCACGCGATCGCGCATCCCGAGCCGGTCTCGAACACGACACCCGAAGCGTACCTGGGAATGGTCGCCCGGGCCAAGGAGTACATCGTCGCCGGCGACGTCTTCCAGGTCGTGCTCTCGCAGCGCTTCGAGGCGCCCTTCACCCTGCCAGCCCTCGCCCTCTACCGCTCGCTGCGCCGGACCAACCCGGCCCCGTTCCTGTGCTACCTCGACTTCGAGGATTTCCAGCTCGTCTGCTCGTCGCCCGAGATCCTGGTGCGGGTCCGTGACGGGCGCGTTACCATCCGGCCGATCGCCGGGACGCGCCGGCGCGGCGCGACACCGGCCGAGGACAAGGCGCTGGCCGAGGAACTGCTGGCCGATCCCAAGGAGCGCTCCGAGCACCTCATGCTGCTCGACCTCGGCCGCAACGATGTCGGCCGCGTCGCGGGCATCGGCAGCGTCACGGTCACGGGTTCGTTCTTCCTCGAGTTCTACAGCCAGGTCATGCACATCGTCTCGAACGTCGAGGGCGACCTCGACCCGAAGCACGATGCCCTCGCGGCCCTCGCCGCCGGCTTTCCGGCCGGAACCGTCTCCGGTGCCCCGAAGGTGCGGGCCATGGAGATCATCGACGAACTCGAGCGCGAGAAGCGCGGTCCCTACGGCGGCTGCATCGGCTATTTCGGCGCGCGCGGCGAGATGGACACCTGCATCGTGCTGCGCACCGCCCTGGTGAAGGACGGCCGCATGCACGTCCAGGCCGGTGCCGGCATCGTCTACGATTCCGATCCGGCCTCCGAGCAGCAGGAATGCGTCAACAAGGCCAAGGCCCTGTTCCGCGCGGCCGAGGATGCGGTGGTGTTCGCGAGCCGGGCGCGGCGGGGGCAGTAGCGCCCGGTTGACGGGTCGCCGGACTCGCGCCACACCGCCGTCATGCCTGCGCGCGAAGCTCCGATGTCCGACGTCCTCGTCATCGACAATTACGATTCCTTCACCTGGAATCTCGTCCACCTGATCGGCCCCCTCTGCGGTTCGATCGACGTGGTGCGCAACGACGCCATCACCACGCAGGAGATCCGCGCGCGCCGGCCCGACGCCGTGGTGCTGTCGCCGGGACCCTGTTCGCCGAACGAGGCCGGCATCTGCCTCGACGTGGTCAAGGACCTCTCGACCGAGATCCCGATCTTCGGCGTCTGCCTCGGGCTCCAGGCCATCGGGCAGGCCTTCGGCGGCGACGTGGTCCGTGCCCCGACGCCGATGCACGGCAAGGTCTCCAGCATCCAGCATCGGGCCTCGGGCATCTTCCGGGGGCTGAACGGGCCGTTCGACGCTACCCGCTACCATTCCCTGGTGGTGGAGCGCGGCGGCTGCCCGACCGATCTCACCGTCACGGCCGAGGCCGACGGCCTGATCATGGGCCTTCAGCATGCCCATCGGCCCGTCCACGGCGTGCAGTTCCACCCCGAAAGCATCCTGTCGCATCACGGATCGCAGATCCTGCGGAATTTCCTGGACATCGCGGCCACGTGGAATGCGGCGCGTGACAAGGGCCGCGACGGCGTGCATTGACGGGTTACGTCGCCTGTCTGGAATCAATCCGGTTCTCCGTGCCGGACCGTCACGCCCGAGCCACATGGAATCCTTCAAGCCCCTCCTCGCCAAGGTCGCCACCGGCGCGGGCCTGGACCGTGCCGAGGCGCGGCAGGCCTTCGACGATCTGCTCTCGGGCGAGGTCACGCCGGTTCAGGCCAGCGCCTTCCTGACGGCGCTGAAGGTCCGCGGCGAGGCCCCGGACGAGATCGTCGGTGCCGTCGAGGCCATGCGGGCACGGATGCTGCCGGTGCCCGGCGTCGCGGGCGCCGTCGACGTGGTCGGCACCGGCGGCGACCATTCGGGCAGCTACAACGTTTCGACCCTGGCGGCGATCATCACCGCCGCCTGCGGCGTGCCGGTGGCCAAGCACGGCAACCGGGCCGCCACCTCGCGCTCCGGCGCCGCCGACGTGCTCACGGCCCTCGGCGTGCGCATCGGCCTCGCGCCGGACGAACTGAGCCTGTGCCTCGCCGAGGCAGGCCTGTGCTTCATGTTCGCCCAGACCCACCACGCCGCCATGCGCCACGTGGCTCCGGTGCGGGCCGAACTGCCGATGCGGACGATCTTCAACATGCTGGGCCCGCTGGCGAACCCGGCCGGCGTGCGGCGCCAGCTCTTCGGCGTCTCGTCGCCGGCCTGGGCCGAGCCGCTGACCGGCGTCCTGGCGGAACTCGGCAGCGACCGGGTCTGGACCGTGCACGGCAGCGACGGCCTCGACGAGATCACCGTGACCGGCCCCACCGCCGTGGTGGCGCTGACGGACGGCCGGATCTCGCGCTTCACCATCGATCCGCGCGAGGTCGGCCTGCCGCTCCATGGGCTGGAAGCCCTGCGGGGCGGCGACCCGGAGCACAACGCCGCCGCCCTGGCCGGGGTGCTGGATGGGGCGCGCAACGCCTATCGCGACATCGCCGTCCTCAACGCGGGGGCCGCCCTGGTGGTGGCGGAGGCCGCCGGCACCCTGGCGGAGGGTGTCGTCCGGGCCGGTCAGGCCCTCGACAGCGGCGCCGCGCGTGCCACACTCCGGACGCTGGTCCGTCTCTCGAACCGTCGCTCGAACGCCTGAAAGCCCGTCATGTCCGAGCCCAAATCCGGGTCCGTCCCCGAGACCGCGTCCACCGAGCGCAAGGACGTGCTGGCCCGCATCGAGACCTATAAGCGGCGTGAGATCGCCGAGGCGAAGCTGCGGGTGCCGCAGACCAAGCTCGAGAAGCGCATCGCCGACGTCACGCCGCCGCGGGGCTTCGCCGAGGCCATCGCGGCGCATATCGCGCAGAAGCGCCCGGCCCTGATCGCCGAGGTGAAGAAGGCCTCGCCCTCCAAGGGCCTGATCCGCGCGGACTTCGACCCCGCCGTCCTCGCCGCCGCCTACGAGGCCGGCGGCGCCACCTGCCTCTCGGTGCTCACCGACACGCCCTCGTTCCAGGGCAGGCCCGAATACCTCACCGAGGCGCGCGCCGCCTGCGCCCTTCCGGTCCTGCGCAAGGACTTCCTGTTCGAGCCCTACCAGGTGTTCGAGGCGCGGGCCTGGGGCGCCGACTGCATCCTGGTCATCATGGCCTGCCTCGAGGACGACGAGGCCGCCGCCCTGGTGGAGACCGCGCACGACCTCGGCATGGACGTGCTGGTCGAGGTCCACGACACCGAGGAGTTGGCGCGGGCCCTGCCCCTCGGCACCCGGCTGGTGGGCATCAACAACCGCAACCTGAAGACCTTCGAAGTTTCGTTCGAGACCGCGATCCGCCTCGCCGCGGGCGTGCCGGCCGACCGGATCGCCGTGGCCGAGAGCGGCATCGCGGGCCATGCCGACGTGGTCCGGCTCGCGGCGGCCGGCCTCGACACCATCCTGGTCGGCGAGAGCCTGATGCGCGAGGCCGACGTGACGGCGGCCACCCGGCGCCTGCTGTTCGGCGACGCCCAGGCCTGAGGACGCGACGATGGCCGAACTCACCCACCTCGACGCGTCCGGCGCGGCCAACATGGTCGACGTGTCCGAGAAGGACGCGACCACCCGCACCGCCCGCGCGACCGGGCTCGTGGTCATGCTGCCCGAAACCCTGCGGTTGATCCGCGAGGGCGACGCCAAGAAGGGCGACGTCATCGGCACGGCGCGGCTCGCCGGCATCATGGCCGCGAAGCGCACCCACGAGCTCATCCCCCTCTGCCATCCCCTCCTGCTCTCGAAGGTGCGCGTCGATTGCGAGCCCGACGACGGCCTTCCGGGCCTTCGGGTGACGGCGGAGGTGAAGGTGCTGGGGCCGACCGGCGTCGAGATGGAGGCGCTGACCGCGGTCTCGGTGGCCTGTCTGACCATCTACGACATGGTGAAGGCGGCCGATCGCGGCATGCGGATCGAGGGCATCCGGCTGCTCGCCAAGGATGGCGGTCGTTCCGGGGCCTACCGCGCCGAGGATCGCGCTTGAGCGGCAGGCCTCCGAAACGGACGGGGTCCGCGGGCATGATCCCGGTCGCCGAGGCGCTGTCGCGGGTTCTCGAAGGCATTCCGGGTCCGGTCGAGACGGAGACCGTCGCGATCGGGCAGGCCGCCGGGCGTACGCTGGCGGCGGAGGTGCGGGCCACCCGGACGCAACCGCCCTTCCCCGCCTCGGCCATGGACGGTTACGCGGTCCGCAGCGCCGACCTCGCGGACGCGCCCGCCACCCTGCGGCTCATCGGGATCAGTGCCGCCGGGCACGGTTTCGCCGGTGTGGTGGGACCCGGTGAGGCCGTGCGGATCTTCACCGGTGCGCCGGTGCCGGAGGGGGCCGACGCGATCCTGATCCAGGAGAACGCCGAGGCGACATCCGACTGCGTGACCGGGCGGAATTCCGTGCCCGCGGGCCGCTTCATCCGCCCGAGCGGCCTCGATTTCCGCGTGGACGATCGCCTGCTCGCCGCCGGCGACGCGCTGGATCCGCGCCGCATCGCCCTCGCGGCCGCCGGAGGCCACGGCCAACTCTGCGTCCGGCGGCGCCCACGGGTGGCCATCCTCGCCACGGGGGACGAGTTGGTGGCCCCCGGGCAACCGGCGCGATGGGACCAGATCGTCGCCTCGAACGGGCTGGCCGTCGCGGCCCTGGTTCGGGAGGCGGGCGCGGAGGCCATCGATCTCGGAATCGCCGGCGACACCCTCGCGGCCCTGGACGACGCGATCCTGCGCGCGGTGGCGGCCGACGCGGACCTCCTGATCACGCTGGGCGGGGCCTCGGTCGGCGACCACGACCTCGTGCAATCGGCCCTGCGCAGCCGTGGCCTCGAACTCGGATTCTGGCGCGTCGCGCTGCGGCCCGGCAAACCCCTGATGCACGGGCGCCTCGGCCGGATGGCCGTGCTCGGCCTGCCCGGCAATCCCGTGGCCTCGGTGGTCTGCGGATTGCTGTTCGTGGTTCCGGCGATCCGCGCATTGCTGGGCGATCCGCGGGCGTCGGCGGACCTGTCCGAGCCGGCGATCCTGGGCTGCGACCTGTCCGAGAACGACCTGCGCCAGGATTATCTCCGGTCGCGGATTGAGACGGCGCCCGACCGCCTCCCGGTGGTCTACCCCGAGAACCGCCAGGATTCCTCGATGCTCTTCGTCCTGGGAGCGGCCGAAGCGCTGCTGATCCGCGCGCCCCATGCCCCGGCTGCCAGGGCCGGGGAGCCCTGCCGCATCCTGAGGCTCGACCGGCGCCTCTGACGTCTCGGCTGGACCTAGACGAGGTAGAGCGTGGCGTCGGCGCGGAAGACCCGCGGGCAGTGCGCGGCATCGACCCAGATGCGCGCCTGATCGAGACTGATGCTGCGGGACTCGGCGATGTCCTTCAGGGTCATCCAGCGTGACGACATGATCGGCTCCCTCATGGTTAACGAGGCAACGGCCACGGCGGGGGTTTGTTTCCACCTCGGCGAATGATCGCTCAGCGCAGGTATGTGACGCTGTAGAGGGTCCGGCGCAGGGCCTCCTCGTCGACCCAAACGCGGCCGTTCTCGCAGGCCTCGCGCATGCCGGGTCGCATGCGGGCGCAGTATTCGCCGGTGTTGTCCTGCACCCGATATTGGCAGCGACCGCCGACGTTTCGCCGCCCGATGACCGGACTGGCGTGATCCGCGTGGAGATCCGGGTCCTTGGGATCGCGATCCTCCAGCAGGTACCAGCTGTAGCCGATGGTGGGCACGCGACCGTGGTCCAGGGCGTAATCGATCATCGCCAGGATCCGGCTGATCGCCCGCGGGCTCGGGGGCGTCCCCGAATCCCGCATCTCCACGAACTCGGCCTGATTGGCTGCCAGCCGATAGGACACCGGAAGCAGAGGCACGGGCAGGCCGACCCGTCGGCAGCGTGCGTCCACATGCGCGATCCAGCCCGCATTGAAGGTATCGGTCTGAGGGTGGCGAAGATGGGGGACCGTGCCGGCGAGGCTGCGGAAGCTCATCGGCCGGGGCGCCAGGCGGCTGCGATAGCGCAGGCGATGCAGGGTCGACGCAGCGTAGCGATAGCCGTCGTTGGAGGGCAGATCGCGATCCTCGCAGAGGCCGCCGATGTTGTAGAGGAGCGCGGCCGTATCCTCCTCGCCGCCCTCAATCTTGTCGAAGTAGGGCAGCAGCTTCGGGTTGCCGGCCGGCGACATTTCGGCGGCGTTGCGGCTCCAGGCGATGTCGGCGCGCCAGTTCGGGTGTGCCTTCAGGTGCCGGCGCAGGGCCGGGATGGCCGTCAGGCGCTCGGGATCGGCGAAGTAGTATTTCGTGGCGACATCGAGGGGGGCGATCTGGCGCCCAAGCCGATGCGAAATCATGTCGGCGGTGGCGTAGGCGAAGCAGATCGCGCTCTCGCCCTGATTCAGCGGCATCTCACGCGGCGATGGCGACAATCCGACATCGCGTGTCCCCTCGTGCTCCGCGAAGGGGATGCTGGTCGCCACCGGCGCACAGGCGGGATTGCGCACGTAGGCCGGCTTCGGCGGCAGGATGCGGAGATCCACCTGCGCCCGGGCGGGCATGGCCCCGACGGCGAGCGATCCCAGCAGGAACAGGACCGGTGCCGCTCCGTGACGGGCGCCGCCGAGCCGGAGCGAGCCCATCGCTCAGGTCTTTCGGCGCAGCCGGCTTGCGAAGAAGCCGTCGAGACCGCCGCTTCGATCCGGTGTGGTGCCGTGGAGGTGGGCGGGTAGGGTCCGCAGGTCGCCGGCGGCATCGATCGGCTCCGACAGGCCACCGAGTTCGGAGGCCTCGACGGGGACCCGCTCGAAATCCGGGTTGCGGGTCAGGAAGGTCGCGACCTGATACTCCCCCTCCTCCCGCTCCAGGGAGCAGGTGCAGTAGACGAGGCGTCCGCCGGGGCGTACCAGGGCGGCGGCCTTGTCGAACAGGCGTTTCTGCAGGCCGATCAGGCGACTGATGTCGCTCTCGGTCTTGGTCCAGGCCACGTCGGGGTGCCGCCGCAGGGTACCGGTGGCCGAGCAGGGCGCATCCAGGAGGACGGCATCGAAGGCCCCGTCGTCGGTTAGTGCCAGGGCATCGCCGACCCGGATCTCCGCCTCCAATCCGAGCCGGGCGAAATTCTGCGACAGGCGCTCCAAACGAGGGCTCGACCGGTCCACGGCGAGCACGGACGCCCCCGCAGCGGCGAGCTGTGCGGTCTTGCCGCCGGGGGCGGCACAGAGATCGGCGACCCGCTCGCCGGGGCGGACGGCGAGGAGCCGGGCCGGCAGGGCCGCGGCGGCGTCCTGCACCCACCACTGGCCCTCGGCATAGCCCGGCAGGTCCGCGACGGCGGCGTGGACGTCGTGCAGGCGCACGCTGCCGGTCGGCAGGGCCACGCCGCCGAGGCGTTCCGCCCATTCGGCCGCCGAGCCCCGCACCGTGATGTCGAGGGCCGCGCCCTGGAGATGCGCCGCCGCGATGGCGCGGGCCGTCTCCTCGCCGTAGGCGGCGCGCCAGCGCCGGGCGAGCCAGTCGGGGGTGTTGTCGGCCAGGGGATCGCCGGGATCGGCCACGATCTCGGACCGCTCGCGCACGATCCGGCGCAGGACCGCATTCACGAGGCCGGACAGGTGCTGGAGCTGCGGATCGGCCTTGGCGAGGCGCACGCCGAGGTCGACGGCGGCGTGGTCGGGGACGTTCAGATCGAGGATCTGGACGGCGCCGGTGGCCAGGAGCGCCACGAGGCGTGGCTGGTCCTCGGATAGCCCCTGCGACATGCGGGCGGCGAGCACCCGGCGGAGGAAGCCGAGGCGCCGGAAGGTCGCGGTGGCGATGGCGCGGGCGAGGCCCGCATCGGCGGCGTCGAGGCCTGCGTTCCGGCTGGCCTGCGCCAGGGCATCCTCAAGGGCGAAGCCGCGGGTCTTGCCGATGAGGTCGGCCACCGCGCTGTGCGCGACCTGACGGGCGGCCAGCCCGGCGACGCCGCGATCGATCGGCGCCGTCGGCGCATCCGTGTTGCGGCGTGTCGCCATGAGTGCCACTTCCTGAAGCATGAGCCCGCGCACGGCGGGCCTCCCTTCAATGCCCTTCCACCCGTGACACCGAGATGCAAGCCATGACCAGCCCGGAACCGACGGAAAACGCTGCGGATGAGGCTCCGGTCAAGGGCCGGGCCCTGACGCCGGAGGCGGCGCGGGCGCTGGCGGAGGCGGCGGAGCGGCGGGCGGCGATCGATGCCCATGCCGCCGCGATCGCGGCGAAGCGGGAGCGACAGGGCCGGGGCGGCCTGGAGCCGGTGCGCTACGACGACTGGGAGATCAAGGGTATCGCCGTCGACTTCTAGACCCTGTCGGGTTCATCCCGAACCTGACGGACCCGCGAGGCCCTTCTCGTCGTTCGTCGTTCCGGGATCACCGGTTTCCACTGATCCCTGACAAACTCCGAGGGCGTTTCGTCGCCGGAACGGCGGCGATCCCCTCCCGTTGTTCCGGCCACGGACACACGCCAAGGAGCACGACGATGGCGATCAAGGTTTCGAGCAAGACTGCGGGCGCGGGTCCGCACGGCGAGGTCGCCCTGGCCCGCGGGCAGGTGGTCGCGATGCGGATGTGGCGCGACGAAGCACCCAGCGCCGACAAGCCCATGGCCAAGCGCCCCTACGAGACGGTCGGCTACGTGATCGCCGGCCGGGCGGAGCTGATCGTCGAGGGCGAGACGGTGCTGCTCGAGCCCGGCGATTCCTGGCTGGTGCCGGAGGGCGCCGAGCATACCTACCGTATCCTCGAGGTCTTCACGGCCATCGAAGCGACGGCGCCGCCGGCGCGCTAACAACCCCATGGAAGACCCGCGCGGTCGTTTCGAGGTCGCGCGGGTGTCCAGTCCGAGAGCCCTGTCTTGCCGTTTGTCTTTTCGGGATAACCGGTTTCCCCCGATCCCCAACGAACGCTAGCGGGTGACGTAGACCTGCGTGCCCACCGAGACGCGTTCGTAGAGGTCGGCGATGTCCTGGTTGTACATCCGGATGCAGCCGTAGGACGCGTAGGTGCCGATCGAGCTCGGCCGGTTGGTGCCGTGAATGGCGTACTCGCCGCCGGCCAGGGTCATCGCCGCGACGCCCATCGGGTTGGAGGGCGAGCCGCCGGCGATGACGGCGGGCAGACGGGGGTTGTCGCGCTTGACCTCCCGCGGCGGCGACCAGGCCGGCTCCACGTACTTGCCGTCGATCTGGGTGGCGCCGCTCCACTGCTTGCCGGGCTTGCCGACCGCGACGGGGTAGCGGATCGCCGTACCGTCGCCGTTGACGAGGTAGAGCCGGCGCTCGGTGGTGCGCACGATGATCGAGCCCGGCATCACGCCGTCGTGGAAGGCCACGACCTCCCGGGCCTGGGCGGGTGCCCCCAGGAGCGTTGCACCGAGGGCAGCGCCAAGGACCGCCGCAGCCCCTGCGCGAGGGTGAACCGTGCCGTGCCGAACCATGACCTGTCTCTCCGAAAGCGTGACCGTTTGCCCGAGCATCAAGCGCGCAGGCAGGTTCTCGTTCCGGTAAAACGAAGCAGAGGAGCGCGGACAATACGCAGGATTCCGGCAGCGCGGTAAAGCACGGCCCGCGAAATCCCAACAAAGCTCGCGCTTCGCCTTCGGACTTCCTTGACTCTGTCAGGTCCCGGAGGGTCAGCGCTCGATCAGGGGCATTCCGGTGCCCAGGCGCTGCTGCCAGCCATGGCGTACGAGTTCCGGGTCCTCGTGTTCCTCCACGGGAAAGCCGACGCAGAGATAGGCGACGAGGCTCCAGGTGCAGGGCACCTCCAGGATCTCGCAGACCGTGCCGGGCTCGAGGATGGAGACCCAGCCCACGCCGAGGCCATGGGCCCGGGCGGCGAGCCAGAAGGTCTGGACGGCGGTAACCACGGAGTAGCGCAGCATCTCCGGCATGGTCGCGCGCCCAAGGCCATGCCCGGTGGCGGTGGCCTCGTCGCAGAACACCGCGAGATGGACCGGGGCCTCGCGCAGGCCGGCGAGCTTCAGGCGGACATAGGCTTCCCGCTGCTCGGCCGCGTAGGCCTCGGCGGCGGCGGCGTTGCAGCGCTCGAAGCTGGCGAGCACCCGGGCCCGGCGCGCCGGCTCCGCGACCCGCACGAAGCGCCAGGGCTGGCTGTTGCCGACGGACGGACTGAAGCACGCGAGATCGAGGCAGCCGCGCAGCAGCGCCTCGTCCACCGGATCGGTTCGGAACCGGCGCACGTCGCGGCGCCAGGCGAACAGGGTCGCGAGCGTCTGGCGAAACTCGGCATCGAAGCTGACCAAGACCCGTCCCCGGCGGTAAATTCACCCCTTCATAGACGGAGTTTCTCCGCGCGGCAGAGTTTTCGCGCAAGTTCTGTCACGCAAGATCTGTCGGGCGAGATCTTCCACACGAGACCTGCCGCATGAGACCTGCCGGGATCCGACGCTCCGGCCGCCTCCTCGGCACCGGCGCCAGGGCGACGAAGCCGCCGCCGGCCGGCATCCGGCCCTCACGGCGTAGGCTCGTCCGGCCGCTCCCCAGGGCTCACCCACGAGCCCGAAAAGGTCAGGGTCGCGGTGTAGACCGCCGCGCTGTCCGTGTTGCGAACGACGACCTTGAAGGCCTGGGCATCGGCCCCGCGCTGGGGGATCGCGTCCCGCGCGATCTCCGGCAAGGCGCGCATCGCTTCGCGGCGGACATGGTCGGCGTCGACGCAATCCTGGCCGATCGGATCCGGGACGAACGCGCGGCCGTCGTGAATGTCGAAATAATAGCGCGCCACTCGGGTGCCTCGCTGTCCTCGCCTCGGCTACTTTGTGGAGAAGTGCCTCGCAGGATCGCGGGTTCTGTCGGGTAGATCACCGAGGGACGGGCCCGCGCCGGCATCCGTTCCGCGGGCGCGGGCCAAAAAAAGGGCCGCGCTCCGAAGAGGCGGCCTGAAGTCCTTGGGTCTCGAAACCTCTGGAGTGCCGGTCCCGCCGAATCGGGCGCCGTCCGAAGAGCTGGGGAGCCGTGGAGATCGGACGCCGCGCCGGAACGGGATCGACGAAGTTTCGGCCACAGGTGTTACTCTCCATCAAGGCCGACGCTGGGCCTCATGGCGGCGAAATCGTGGTGATGTGTGTCCGTGCCGAGCGGGAGTCGCCGCCCTTGCCGCGAGGAGGGCCCAGCACCATCATGAGGGACCAGTCCGGGACAGGAGTGACGATGAGCGAGAGAACCGGTGCCGATTCGCGATCGCCCGAGGCCGCCGCCCGGGTCATCCCCTTCCCGACCGCGCCGGTGCAGCCCCAGATCGCCTTCGACCGCGCCGAACTGCGCGTTCTCTTCAACCTCTACGGACGGATGGTGTCGCAGGGCGAGTGGCGCGACTACGCCCTCGATTTCCGGCGCGACAAGGCGGTGTTCTCGATCTACCGGCGCAGCTCCGAGATGCCCCTCTACCGGGTCGAGAAGGACCCCAAGCTCGCCCGGCGCCAGGGCGCCTACGCCGTGGTGGCGGCCTCTGGCCTCGTGATGAAGCGCGGCACCGACCTCGCCCGCGTCCTGGCCGTCCTGGAGCCACCGCTGCGGGCGGTGTGATCGCGCCCGCGTGGCGACCGGGCCCCGGCACTTAGCCCGTGAAAAAGGCCCCGGCGGTGTCCCGCCGGGGCCTTTTCGTCACGCCTCCGAGAGACCGGGTTCGCTCAGCGACGGTCGCCGAGGAGCGAGAGCAGCATCTGGAACATGTTGATGAAGTCCAGGTACAGGGTCAGGGCGCCGTTCACCGACAGCTTGGCCGCACCCTCGGCATCGGCGCCGCTGTAGAGGAACATCTCCTTGAGCTTCTGCGTGTCGTAGGCGGTGAGGCCCGCAAAGATCAGCACGCCGATCACCGAGATCGCGAACTGAAGCGCCGAAGAGGCGAGGAAGATGTTCACCAGCGAGGCGATGATGAGGCCGATCAGGCCCATGATCAGGAACGAGCCCATGCCCGACAGGCTGCGCTTGGTGCTGTAGCCGTAGAGGCTGAGACCGCCGAAGGTCGCCGCCGTGATGAAGAACACCCGCACAACGCTCGCGCCCGTGAAGACGAGCAGGAGCGAGGACATCGAGGCGCCCATCACCGCCGCGAAGGCGAAGAAGGTCAGGCGCGCCGAGGCCGCGGACATCCGTTCCATCCGCATCGAGAAGATGAAGATGAAGGCGAGCGGCGCCAGCATGACGACCCACTTCAGCGGGCTGGTGTAGAGCAGCTGGCCGAACGGCGTCAGGGCGACGCGGCCGGTCGCCGTCTGCGCGACGGCGGCCATGTTGAGGCCGAGCGCCACGAGACCGGAGATCCCGAGGCCGATGACCATGTTGTTGTAGACGCCGAGCATGAAGGTCCGCAGGCCCTGGTCGATCTCGACCTGGCTGCCGGCGTACCCGGTCGGCTGGGCGCCATACCGGAAGGGGCTGTTATCGAATGCCATGGGAGTTTCCCTTGGAAGCTCTCTCAGCGTGTGATTTCGGAATGAGGCTCACGCACAGGACCTCTTGGCGCCAAGCGACGCCTCAGGGCGAAATATGTTCGGTCACGCTGCCCCGCACAAGGGCCGGCCCAGGCTGAAACGCCGGAATCGCACCGAGCTATGCTGGTATTTTGTTCGGTTCGGCAGGGATTAAAAAGGGGCCTGACCATGCGAGCATTGCGCGAGCCCGGGATTAACCAAGGTGGATTTCCGGGTTCCGTTCGCGCACCGGACCGGACCGCGGCGGCGCGTCCGCGTGGTCGCGGGGCACCCGGCGGAGCGGCGCCATTTGCCCCGCGAGCCCCCGTCAGGCGACGGCCTTGTCGAGGCAGCATTTCTTGAACTTCTTGCCGCTGCCGCAGGGGCACGGGTCGTTGCGGCCGACATGCTTCAGGGGATTGCGCACCGGCTGGCCGAAGCCCTCCGCCGTCCAGGCGAGGTCCGCCAGGGGGTCTTCGAGGGGGCCGAAGCGCAGGGGATCGAAGCGGCCGAGGTCGTCGCCCTCCGCCTCCGCCTCGCGCAGGGCCCTGGGGAACCAGGTCGGATCGCTGTTCGACTCGGTGAGCCGCCCGTCCCGGCGGGCGGCGAGGACGCGCCCCCCCAGGTCGCGCAGGCCCAGAAGGGCGATCGCCTCCTCCCAGCCGGCCCAGGCGAGGTCGCCCTCGACGGCGGCCCGCTTGTTGTCGAAGCGGACCAGGAGGTCGTGGGTTTCCTGTGGCGGGATGCGGCCGGTCTGGGTCAGGTAGGCCAGGGCGGCGAAGGCCTCGTTCCGCACGGCGTCGTCGACGGTGCTGTCGACCAGCAGGGCGCCGAGGGGAGCCGCGTCCCCGTCGAAGACGCTGACAAGGATCCGGGTCAGGGTCGTCGTCACCGCGTCGCCGAGGAGGATGTCGAGGGTCTCGCCGTCCAGGGCCAGCAGCCGGATCAGCGGCCGGTAGACCCGGCTGTCCCGGGCCGCGGCGAGGACGTGCAGGCCCCAGAACAGGAGGTCGGCCTCGGCCTCCTCCAGGTCCGGCTCCCGGGCGGCCCGATCGAGGACCGCGAGCACCGCGTCGGCGATGCGATCCGGCTCCGCGAGGGCCGCGCGCATCTCGGGCGCCGGGAGGTACTTGGCGGCCGAGAGGGCGGCGACGAGGTCCGCATCGAGCATGGGTGGTCTCTCCTGTCAGGAGCGAAGGGTCGCCCCGGTCTTGCGCGCGACCTCGGCGACGATCCGGGCGCTGACGGCCTCGATCTCCGCATCGGTGAGGGTTCGGTCCACCGGCTGAAGGCGGACCGCGATCGCCACCGACTTCGCGCCCTCCGGAATGCCGACGCCCTCGTAGAGGTCGAACACGTCGATGCCGGCGATGAGCTTGCGCTCGGCGGCCTGCGCGGCCTTGACCACGTCCCCGGCCGCCACGTCGCGGCCGACCACGAAGGCGAAGTCGCGGGAGATCGGCTGGAAGTCCGACAGGGCCAGCGCCGGCTTGACCTTGGTGGGACGGTATTTCGGCAGGGGCACCGCGTCGAGGGTGATCTCGAAGGCGACGAGCTGGCCCTTGAGGTCGAGGGCCTTCATCACGCGGGGATGGACCTCGCCGAAGAACCCGACCGGGTTCTTGGGGCCGAACTGCAGGGTACCGGAACGGCCGGGATGCAGCCAGTCCGGGCTGCCGGCCACGACCTGCAGGCCGCCGGTGGGAATGCCGAAGGCGGCGAGCAGGGCCAGGGCGTCGGCCTTGGCGTCGAAGGCATCGACGCCGTCGGTGCGTCCGTCCCAGTGCCGGCCCGCGCCCGCCTGGGTGGCGGTGCCGCGGCGGATGGCAGCGGCCCGGATGGTCTGCCCCTCCGGCTGATCGGTGGCGAAGCACTGGCCGACCTCGAACAGGGCGACGTCCGGGCTGCCGCGGTCGGCGTTGCGCTGGGCGGCGCGCAGCAGGCCGGGCACGAGGCTCGGGCGCATGTCGGAGAGATCGGCCGCGATCGGGTTGGCCAGGGCGAGGTCGGCGCCCCCGCCGCCGAACAGGACCGCGTCGTCGTGCGGAATGAACGACCAGGTCACGGCCTCGACGAGGCCGCGGCTGGCCAGCGCCCGCTTGGCGAGGCGCGTGCGCTTCTGCAACACGGTCAGCACCGGCTTGCCCACCGCCGCCTCGATGCGCGGCAGGGGCTTGGGCTCGATGCGGTCGAGGCCGGCGATGCGGATGATCTCCTCGACGAGATCGGCCTTGCCCTCGACGTCCGGCCGCCAGGAGGGGGTGAGCACCTTCACCCGGTCGCCCGAGCCGGCGACGTGGAAGCCGAGGGCCTCCAGCGTGACCTTCATCTCGGCTCGGGAGAGCTCGATCCCGGCGAGACGCCGGGTCTCGGTCCAGGGGAAGTCGATGACGCGCTCGGTCTGGGGCGGCTCGCCCATGATCACGGGCTGGCTCGGGCTGCCGCCGCAGATCTCCAGGACGAGGCGGGTGGCGAGGTCGAGGCCCGGCAGGGTGAAGGCCGGATCGACGCCGCGCTCGAAGCGGTAGCGGGCGTCGGTGATGATTCCGAGGCGGCGGCCGGACTGGGCGATGTTCACCGGGTCCCACAGGGCCGATTCGATGAGCACGTCGGTGGTCCCGTCGTCGCAGCCCGAGGCCTCGCCGCCGATGATGCCGCCGATGGACTCGACGCCCTTGTCGTCGGCGATGACGACGGTGTCGCCGGTCAGCGCGTAGGTCTTGCCGTCGAGGGCCTTCAGGGTCTCGCCGTCGCGGGCGCGGCGGACCACGAGGCCGCCCGCCACCTTGGCGGCGTCGAAGACGTGGAGGGGCCGGCCGCGGTCGAAGGTCAGGTAGTTGGTGATGTCCACGAGCGCGTTGATCGGGCGCAGGCCGAGCGCTCGCAGGCGCGCCTGCATCCAGTCCGGCGAGGGGCCGTTCTTGACGCCGCGCACGAGGCGCAGGGTGAAGTAGGGGCAGAGGCCCGCATCGGGCGCCGCGAAATCGAGGGTGACGGGCACCGGGCAGGCGCCCTCCCCGCGCACCGGCGGCTGGGGCGGGCGCTTGAGATCGCCGAGGCCGGTCGCCGCGAGGTCGCGGGCGATGCCGTGGATGGCGGTGCAGTCGGGCCGGTTCGGGGTGAGGTTGATCTCCACCACCGGGTCGTCGAGCTTGGCGTAAAGGGCGTAGGGCTGGCCCGTGGGCGCATCCGCGGGCAGGTCGAGGATGCCGCTGGCCTCGTCGCCGAGGCCGAGCTCGGCGCCCGAGCACAGCATGCCGAGGCTCTCGACACCCCGGATGGTGCCCACCGCCAGGGTCTTGTCGAGTCCGGGCACGTAGGTGCCCGGGGGGGCGAACACCGTCTTCATCCCGGCGCGGGCGTTGGGCGCGCCGCACACCACCTGCACGGGCTGTCCGGTGCCGGCCTCCACCGTGCAGACGCGCAGGCGGTCCGCGTTCGGGTGCGGCTCGGCGGTGAGCACGTGGGCGATCACGAAAGACTTCAGGCTGGCGGCCTTGTCCTCGATGCCTTCGACCTCGAGCCCGATCCGCGTCAGGGTCTCGGCCACGGTGTCGAGGGACGCCTCGGTGTCGAGGTGATCCTTGAGCCAGGAGAGGGTGAGTTTCATCGCTTGAATCCCCTGGCGTCCGAGGCTCCCAGGTGGGCGGGATGCCGGCGCCGAACAGGAAAGAAAAGGTCTCGTCCGGCCGGGGCCGGCGCGCGAAAGCCGGGGATCAGCCCGTCAGCCCGGCCACCAGGCTCGGGATGTCGAGGGGCCGGAAGCCGTAATGATCGAGCCAGCGCACGTCCGCCTCGAAGAAGGGGCGCAGGTCCGGCATCCCGTACTTCAGCATCGCGATCCGGTCGATGCCGACGCCGAAGGCGAAGCCCTGGACGCTGTCGGGATCGAGGCCGCAATTGCGCAGCACGTTGGGGTGGACCATGCCGCAGCCGAGGATCTCGAGCCAGTCCGTGCCCTCGCCGAAACGGATCTCGCCGCCCTTGCGCGAGCACTGGATGTCCACCTCCGCGGAGGGCTCGGTGAAGGGGAAGAACGACGGGCGGAAGCGCATCTTCACCGCCTCGACCTCGAAGAAGGTGCGGCAGAACTCCTCCAGCACCCATTTCAGGTTGGCGATGTTGGCCGCCTTGTCGATCACCAGCCCCTCGACCTGATGGAACATCGGCGTGTGGGTCTGGTCGGAATCGTGCCGATAGGTCCGGCCCGGGCAGATCACCCGGATCGGCGGCTGCTGCGACCGCATGGTCCGGATCTGCACCGGCGAGGTGTGGGTGCGCAGGACCTTGCGCTGGCCGTTGCGGTCGGGGGCCAGGAAGAAGGTGTCGTGCATCTCTCGCGCCGGGTGGCCGGGCGGGAAGTTGAGGGCGGTGAAGTTGTAGTCGTCGGTCTCGATGTCGGGCCCTTCCGCCACCGAGAAGCCCATGTCGGCGAAGATCGCCGTGATCTCGTCCATGACCTGGCTGATCGGGTGGACGCGGCCGCGCACCTCCGGCGCCTCGCGCACCGGCAGGGTCACGTCGATGCGCTCGGCCGCGAGGCGAGCGGCGAGGGCCGCTTCCGCCAGGGCGTCCCGCCGGGCCGTGAGCGCGCCCTGCACCCGGTCGCGCAGGCCGTTGATGAGGGGGCCGCGCGCCTTGCGCTCGTCGGGGGTCATCGCCCCGAGGGTCTTCAGGAGTTCGGAGACCGACCCCTTCTTGCCGAGCGCCGCGACGCGCACGGCGTCGAGGGCGGCCTCGTCGGCGGCGTCCGCGACCTGACGGAGCAGGTCGCCTTCGAGGGTGTCGAGATCGGTCATCGGTTCCACTCACCGGCTGCGGCGCCGCCCCTCGCGGGACCGGGCGGGCTCGATCGGCATCGGGGCGAGGGTTTTCCCGGTCCCCGGCCGCAACGCAAGCGGCAGGGGACCGAAAACCCCGGATCGTCGGGCACAAAGACGAAAGGCGCGGCTCCCCGGGGGCGCCGCGCCTTTCGTGAAGAAGAGCGCCCGGCTTGGGCGAGCCGGGCTCGCCTCAGGCGGCCTTAACTCAAGCGGCCTTGGCTGCCGGGAGGGCGGCCTTGGCCAGCTCGACCACGGCGGCGAAGGAGGCGGGCTCGTGGATGGCGAGCTCCGAGAGGGCCTTGCGGTCCACCTCGATGCCGGACTTCGACAGGCCGTTGATGAAACGCGAATAGGTCAGGCCATGCTCACGGACCGCGGCGTTGAGGCGCTGGATCCAGAGGGCGCGGAACGTGCGCTTCTTGTTCTTCCGATCGCGGTAGGCATACTGCATGCCCTTCTCAACCGCCTGCTTGGCGATCCGGATCGTGTTCTTGCGGCGGCCGTAATAACCACGGGCGGCCTTGAGGACTTTCTTGTGCTTCGCGTGACTGGTCACGCCGCGCTTGACGCGGGCCATGGGAGTTCTCCTGGATTACGAAAAAAGCAGTGTCGGCGTCGTGAAGGCTTACCGGCTGTTGGGCAGGAAGTACTTCTTCACGTTGGCAGCATCGCCCTCGAACAGGGTGGTGGTGCCGCGCAGGTTGCGGATCTGCTTCGTCGTCCGCTTGATCATCCCGTGGCGCTTGCCGGCCTGGGCATACATGACCTTGCCGGTGCCGGTGATCTTGAAGCGCTTCTTCGCGCCCGACTTGGTTTTCAGCTTGGGCATTTGGCTCTCCTGAACGCGCAGCGGCTCCGATCCGGCTGGATCGAAGAGATGCGCTCGGTTGATGCTTCTGATGGAGCAGCACGAACCGCCACGGCAGCCCGATCGGCCGGGCGGTTCAACGCGAGGGGGCTATGACAGAAAAGCGACGCGGTTTCAATGCCGCCTCTCGGGGCTCCATCGCGCGACCGAGGCGGGATCGGAAATTCCCGGCCGAATGCGCTCGGGGATTGCTTGACAGCCCCGGGCGCTGAACCTACACCCCCGACACCGCCGGAAACGGGGCGGGACGTCAAGCGGGCGTAGCTCAGTCGGTTAGAGTGCCGGCCTGTCACGCCGGAGGTCGCGGGTTCGAGTCCCGTCGCCCGCGCCA